>JAZUCW010000048.1:0-11345 GCA_045639305.1 Candidatus Scatosoma sp. | reverse complement strand
AGCGTTAAAATTCTCGCCTTCGCTCGTAATTTCTTTATTCCCTGCCTTGCCGTTCGCCATAACCGATACCATATCGTTGGTGGAAGTATCCCCGTCTACGCTGACCATATTAAAGGAATCTTTTACATCTTCGGAAAGCGCCTTTTTCAACATTTCAGAGGAAATGGAACAGTCGGTCGTTACGAATACGAGCATCGTCGCCATATTGGGATGAATCATTCCGCTGCCCTTTGCAATGCCGCCGATACGGCAAACCTTGCCGCCAGCGATAAATTCGAAGGCGATTTCTTTGCTGCGGGTGTCCGTCGTCATAATCCCTTCGCAAGCATAATCGCTATGCGCGCCAAGCCCGTCCACGAGCGCGGGAATCCCGTTCGCAATCGGCGTGATATCAAGCGGCTGCCCGATAACGCCCGTCGAAGCCACGACGACGTCCTTGGGGGAAATCCCCAGTTTTTCCGCCAACAGCGCGCAGGTTTGTTCGGCAATTTCAATTCCGTTCGCATTGCAGGTATTGGCGTTGCCGCTGTTACAAATCACCGCTTGCGCTTTGCCGTCTTCGATATTGTTTTTCGTTACCGTCAACGGCGCGCCTTTTACGAGGTTTTGCGTGTACACCGCCGCCGCCGTAGCAAGGGACTGACTGTAAATCAGCGCCAAGTCCCGTTTGGTTTTATTTTTACGGATTCCGCAATGAATTCCGTTTGCGGTAAACCCGCTTGCGGCGCATACGCCGCCTTGTATCTGTTTCAACATAATTTTTTCCTTTTTATAATTCCAAGCCTTTCGTCTTTTCGATTCCCAGCACCATATTCATACACTGGATTGCCGCGCCGCTTGCGCCCTTGCCAAGGTTATCGTACGCCGCCATCAGCAAAATTCTCTCCTCGTTGCCTTTCACCGTCACCGCCATACTGTCCTTTCTCGACAAAGCCGCGCCCGAAAGGAATCCCTCCTCTTCGATTGTTTCGGCGTAGCGAACGATTTCGCCCGTATATTTGCTTTCATATACTCGCTTGATATCCTCTACCGAGCCTTTCAACATGCTCTTAAACAGAGGCACCGTTACGAGCATTCCGCTATAAAAATCAGAAACGATCGGGCAGAAAATCGGCATATTCGAAAGCCCCGTAACCGCGCCCATTTCCTTCAAATGCTTATGGGTCTGCCCCAAAGCGTACTGACGGGGCGCGTCCAACAATTCCGCGCGGTCCGCATCCTCGTATTGGGCAATCATTTTCTTGCCGCCGCCCGAATAGCCCGTAATCGAATGGCAGGTCAGCAAAGCGTCTTTTTCCAATAACCCCGCCTCAATCAACGGATAGATAAGTGCGATAAACCCGCTGGCATGACACCCGGGCACGGCAATCCGTTTCGAGGACAACAATTTCTCCTCGTGCGCTTTCGAAAGCTCGGGAAACCCGTACGCCCAATCGGGCAAGGTGCGGTGCGCGGTGGACGCATCGATAAGGATCACGGACGGATTCTCTATCATCGCCGCCGCCTCTCTTGCCGCGTCGTCGGGCAAACACAAAAACGCAACGTCTACGGCGTTTAACATTTCCTTTCTTGCCGCAGGGTCTTTTCTCTTTTCCTCGGGCAACGTCAAAATCTCTAAATCTTCACGGGCGGACAGACGTTCGAAAATCCGAAGCCCCGTCGTGCCTACGCTGCCGTCTATAAATACTTTTTTCATGCTCTCTTATTCTCCAAGCTCCGCCGCCAATAAAAAGGCACGGAGTTTTTCAATCTGCACGCGCACGGACGTGGGAGAAGCCCCGCCGCGGCTGTTGCGCTTTTCCACGCAGGTTTCCAAGGCAATTTCCTTGTACAAATCCTCCGCAAACAGTTCGCTGTGCTTTTTATATTCTTCCAAGGGATAATTATCCAACACGCAATCTTTACGAATACACTCCCCCACGATCGTCCCGACGATTTTGTACGCCGCACGGAACGGCATCCCTTTTTTCACCAAGTAGTCGGCAAGGTCGGTTGCGTTGATAAACCCTTTTTGCGCCGCGCGGTAGGTGTTTTCCTTGTTGAGCTTTGCCGTCGCCAACATCGGCACGAGCACTTCTAAACAAATCTTCACCGTGTCAATCGAATCGAAAATCCCCTCTTTGTCCTCTTGCATATCTTTATTATACGCCAAAGGCAATCCCTTCAAGGTCGTAAGTAGCGCCATCAGGTTTCCGTATACCCGACCCGTCTTCCCGCGAATCAATTCCGCCATATCCGGGTTCTTCTTTTGGGGCATAATCGACGAGCCCGTCGTATACGAATCGTCCAAATCGATAAATTTAAACTCCCAACTCGACCAAAGGATAATTTCCTCGCTAAGACGAGAAAGGTGCATCATTACGATCGAAATCGCCGACATGATTTCCAAGCAAAAATCCCTATCGGATACCCCGTCGATACTATTTTCCGAAACGCCAGAAAATCCCAACGCCTGCGCCGTAAACTCTCTATCAATCGCGTAGGTCGTACCCGCCAATGCGCAAGAACCAAGGGGACACTCTTCGTCCATACGCTTCATTGCGTCGCCAAGACGAGCGTAATCTCTTTTTAGCATCATCGCATACGCCAGCAGCTGATGTCCAAACGAAATGGGCTGTGCGCGTTGTAAATGGGTATACCCCGGCGCAATGACGTCTACACCCTCTTCCGCTTTTTTCACCAACACCGCGATCGTTTCTTTCAACAGAGCGCGAATGGTTTTACATTCGTCCCGCAAATACAAACGAATATCCACCGCCACTTGATCGTTACGGCTTCTAGACGTATGCAAACGCTTTCCCGCGTCCCCAATCCGCTTGGTCAGTTCCGCTTCCACGAACATGTGGATATCTTCCGCGCCTGTATCAAACGCAAGCGCACCGCTGTCCAAATCCGCTTTGATACCAAGCAAACCTTCGATAATCAGGTCCTTATCCTCTGTAGATAAAATCCCCACGCTCTCCAGCATTTTGGCGTGCGCAATCGAACCGCGAATATCCTGCGCGTACATTCTGCAATCGAAACGCAAGGAAGAATTAAAATCGTCTGCTTTCTTGTCGAGGGCTTTTTCAAACCGCCCCGCCCACATTTTTTCCATACTTTTAATACGCAGTTTGCCTACCGCATTGCTGCGGCAGGCAAAAAGTTTTTCTCCGTGTTAAATTTTCGGCGTTATTTTTTATTCGCCTCGTTGACCTGCGCCTGCACCTTGATAGGCAAGCCGAACAGGTTGATAAATCCGGTTGCATCCGCTTGGTTGTATACGTGGTCTTCCCCAAAGGTTGCAATCTCTTCCGAGTACAACGAATAATCGCTCCACGCACCCGCTTTGATGATATTGCCCTTGTAGAGTTTCAAACGCACCTTCCCCGTTACGTTTTCCTGCGTCTTATCTACGAACGCCGTCAACGCTTCGCGAAGAGGGGTGAACCATTGTCCGTTGTAAACAAGGTCTGCAAAGCATACGGACAATTCTTGTTTCTTGTGCGCTACGTATTTATCCAAGCAAAGGGTTTCCAAATAATCGTGCGCTTTATACAAAATTTCCCCGCCGGGCGTTTCGTATACGCCGCGGCACTTCATACCAACCAGTCGGTTTTCTACGATATCCAAAAGCCCGATACCGTTCGCCCCGCCCACTTCGTTGAGAGCGAGAATAATTTCTTTCGCGCTCATCTTCTTGCCGTTATACGCAACGGGTTTTCCCTTTTCGAATTCAAGTTCGATATAGGTAGGCTTGTCGGGCGCCTGCAAGGGCGAAACGCCCATTTCCAAAAAGCCCTCTTTTTCGTACTGCGGCTCGTTGCCCGCATCTTCCAAATCCAACCCCTCGTGGCTAAGATGCCAAAGGTTCTTGTCTTTGGAATAGTTGGTTTCACGGTTAATCTTCAAAGGCACGTTGTGCGCCTCTGCATATTCGATTTCCTCTTCACGCGATTTAATCGACCATTCTCTCCAAGGCGCGATAATCGGCATATCGGGCGCAAACGCTTTAATCGTCAATTCGAAACGAACCTGATCGTTCCCTTTCCCCGTACAGCCGTGACAGATCGCGTCTGCCCCTTCTTTCTTTGCGATTTCCACGATACGCTTCGCGATAACGGGACGGGCAAAGGACGTACCGAGCAAATATTCTTCGTACTTCGCGCCCGCCTGCATCGTGGGGATAACGTATTCGTCTACGAATTCGTCCGTCAAATCCTCGATATAGAGTTTGGACGCACCCGTCTTTAACGCTTTTTCTTCCAAACCGTCTAACTCGTCCGCCTGCCCGACGTTTGCGCTGACTGCGATAACTTCGCAGTTGTTATAATTTTCCTTCAACCAAGGAATGATAATCGAAGTATCCAAACCGCCCGAATACGCAAGCACTACTTTTTTGATGTCTTTCTTTTCCATATTTTTTCTCCTTATACAACGTCCGTTGCATTTATATTCATTTTATGCACCCATTATACAACCGAAATCACCCTTTGTCAAACCTTTTTAAGCCTTATTTTTAAATAAATTCAACTATTTTTGGATATTTTCTGTATATTTAGTATAATTGCATAAAACAATGAATATTCCCCAATTTTTGCATAAACGAACGCAAAAACCAGACCTGTCTATTATAGTACAAATTGAAAAGGATTTCAAGCGTTTACGCACGCGCGCGCGTAAAAAAAATGATTTTTTGTGTAAATTTAACGGCTTGACAAAGGCGGAAAAAAGGGCTATACTGTGTATATGGAAAAAGAACTCTTGATAAAACCGATTGCGGTAATTAAAAACGATTTTAAAGAAAAATTCGGAATCCCGCGCCAAAGCGGCAGAGCCCCCTCTCTGCTTTCTGAAATCGTCTTTTTATCAGAATACAAAAACCCCGACGCCCTGCGCGGCATCGAGGAGTTTTCTCATCTTTGGCTGATATTCGATTTTTCAAAATCCCATAAAGAGGATTGGTCGGCAACCGTCCGTCCGCCCCGTTTAGGGGGCAATACCCGCGTGGGCGTATTCGCCAGCCGTTCCCCCTTCCGTCCCAACCCCCTTGGGCTTTCCTGTGTAAAACTCGAACGGATAGAAAAACGCAGCGAGGGCGACTGGGTTTTGATCGTTTCGGGGGCAGACCTTTTGGACGGCACACCGATTTTTGATATCAAGCCCTACCTGCCCTTCGCCGACTGCCTTCCCACCGCCAAGGGCGGCTATGCAGACGAACACGTAAACGACGGCGTAGAGGTATGCTTCCCCGAATCCCTGCTTTGTAAAATCCCGCAGGAAAAACGGCAAGGCTTGATGGAGTGTTTAAAAAACGACCCTCGACCCTCTTATCAGGAAGACCCCGAAAGAACGTACGGCATGCGCTTTTCAGAATTTGAAATCAAATTTAAGGTGGAGAACAACCTACTTACGGTGCTTGCTACGGAGAAAGTAATCAGTGAAAATGTGGTAAAATAAAGTACAACTTGCCCCCCTTACGGGGGCTTTTTATTTTAGCACGTGAAAGCGTTTGATTCGTTCCGCTTGGAAAGACATATTGACGGTATACTGCCCGTTTTTACAATGAATTTCCATACGCGGCAGCCCGATTAAATCAAAATACTCGGTCAATTTTTCCGCAAAATCCTGCAAAATTAGAGCCTTGCAGGACTCGCTCATAACCGATTTATCCGCCTGCAACAAATTATGAATACGAACGTATTCGTCGGACGAAATTCTCATTTTTTCTCCTTTTACGCGTGTTTTTTGACAATCCGCCGCAAATTCCCCCAAACCCCCGCGTAGCGTTTGGTGACGTCAAACAGCTTGCGTTTCCCCGTCAAAAGACAGGCGGCAATCATACGGATAGAGGGGTGTATTTTTTCCAAATCCGCAAACGCGATTTCGTCCGTTTCGGGCAATATCCCAAGCAAGGGCAGTTTCAAAAGCTCGGCAATCTCGCCTGGGGATATCCCCTGCCCCTCGGCAAGCAAATCCCCCCGCACGCGGTTGACGATAAGGTATAACTCGACGAGGTGATAGCTTTTCAATAAGCTCACCGCCTTGTCCGCCGCCCGCAACGCGCTTGCCGTAGGCATCGTCACAACGATCGCCTCGTCCGCCACCGCCACCGCACGGTGAAATTCTTCTCCCAACCCCGCAGGACAATCAATAAGAATAAAATCAAAGGAGGGGGAAAGCCCGTCTAAAACCACTTTGACCGCCTGCGGCGACACGTACCGCTCGGGCGAAGAACGGGTACTGGTAAGAATATGTAGATTTCCCCGCTGCGGGTGCTTGATAAGCGCCTGCTTTGCGCGGCATTTCCCCTCGATGACGTCCACGATATCGTAGATCGCCAATTGTTCAACCCCCGCCACCAAATCGACGTTATTCATCCCAAAATCGGCGTCGAAGACCAAAACCCGCTGTCCTTTTTGGGCAAGCTGCGCCCCCAGCCAAACGGCAAGCGTCGTCTTGCCCACGCCCCCTTTGCCGCCCGTTACGACGATTTTTCTTGCCATAATCTACTCCTTACGTTTCCTACGGCGCAGTATAGCATACCCAGTATTACGAAATTTGTCTTTTCCCTTTCCGCAGGGTCGAATTTTGTAGAAAATATACCGCCCGATAATTCGGACGGTATAAATATTATTCCTTATTTTTTTTTCAGGTTTTTTTATCTTGTGTTTTCTTCCGCAGTTTTTACACATTCTCCTCGGCTCGTTGGTTACTTTATAAGCCGCGTCCATATTATACCAAATCGCAAAGAATAAGGTCACTATAAATCCGATAAAGGCTAACCCAATCCCCAACGAAATTTTGCTTTTATATTTTTCGCAAAGAATTAGATTTTCAAAATGCCTATCTATGGTGCTAATTATATCGTTTCCGTATCCCGAATAGTTTAAATCGTTAAGCTTAATGGCATTTGATATAATAATGATTATTCCTATAATCCCAAGCACAAGCCCTATCATCGTCATTATTATTTGACCCATTTTTGCTTCTTTCTCGATTTTGGTTTGGATATTGATAACCTCAAATTCCTCATGTCCACAATCTTTGCATTTAAAGTCTTCCATAAATACCCCCCTTTTGAAAGATACAAAATCGATACGTCAAACCCCGAAAAATATCAAGATGAAAATCAATTTATTTACTTCCCTTTAAATTTTCGTATTCCCAGTACAAATAACCACTTTCCAATTCGGCTTCTATTTCCTCTAATTCTTTCTCCGCCTCGTCTACCTTCTCTTTCCAATATTCCATTTCCGCTTCCGCCTCCGCTAATTTATCTGCATACGCCTTATAGGATATGAGCAAATTAGCCATATAAACTGCTTCATCTCTATCCCTATTTCCGCAACCCGTAAACACGCAAAACGAGGCAATTAACATAAACAATGTCAAGAAAAACACCGAAATCCTTTTCATAAATACTCCCCAAAAAATTATCCGTAAAACGAATACCGTTTATTTCTTTAAGGATATTATAGCACTCAACTTATTGAGTGTCAAGCATTTTATTCAATTTATTGAGTATAATACCAATATGAAGATATTTGCGGAAAGATTATTAGAGCTTCGAAAGGAACACGGGATTTCGCAAGCCGCACTTGCGAAACGGTTAGAGGTTAGCTATGGGGTCGTTTGCTATTGGGAAACCAACCGCAGCGAACCGACTGCGCCAAATCTTGTGAAAATCGCAAACTTTTTCGACGTCAGCGTCGATTATCTGCTTGGCAGAACGGAATACTAAAAAAACGCGGAGGTTTTACCCTCCGCGTTTCATTTTTTCGTTATATACTTATCTGTTACGCTTGCAAAGTTCGGCGCAAACTTCGGAAATTTTCACGTCGCGTACGTTTAACAATACCATTACGTGATAGAGTAAATCCGCCGCCTCGTTAACCACGCCGATTTTTTCTTCGTTTTTCGCCGCAATCACGAGCTCAACCGCTTCTTCGCCCACTTTCTTGCCGATACGATCCACGCCGCGCGCAAATAAAAAGCTGGTGTACGCGCCGTCTTCGGGGTTTTGTCTGTATTCTGCAACGATACGCTGCAATCTACCGAACATCTCCCCGCCGATTTCGTTATATTCCCCTTTGATTTGGCGCGCAAAATTACTAAACGCGTTCTTTTCCACGTTCAGTTTCCCCTTTTGCGATACCTTCAACAAAAGTTGCGTACCGTCGTTATTCAAATACGCCGTCTTTACTTTTTGCGTGTTCGCGTTGCGAACGACCTCGCCGTTTTCCAAGAAATGCGCATAGCCCGTCGAGAAGGTTTTTTCTACCGCCTCCGCGTTCATTACCGCCAAGGCAAGCACCTCGCCGCTCTCGTAATTTTGCAAGACGACGGGAATCGTCCCGTCTGCGTTATACTGAATTTTGCTGTAATCAACTACGTCTTTCACGTCCATGGCTATACCTCCCTATGGCATCCTTCCGTTTTATTATACTACAGAAATCTTCCCCCGTCAATACCGAAAAGAAAATTTTTTTCGCTTTTCCCCGTTTTTTTTACAAAAATCCTGCCAATTTAAGGCAAAAACGCCGATATTTTCCTTAATTTAACACCACGTCTTTCAAACTCTCGTATTTTCGTATTGCCGCCGCGCGCAAACGCTCGTCGTCGTAACGCCCCGCAAACGCGTCGTCGGACAATTTTTTCGCCACGAAAATGACTTGCGTCGAATAGCGCAAATTCTTGATATCCGTCAACATCTTCCCCGACTGCCGAGTCCCGAAGAAATCGCCGCTACCACGCATCTCCAAGTCTTTCTCCGCAATCTTAAACCCGTCCAAATTGTTCTTCAACGTCAATAAACGCTCTCTTGCCGTATCGCTTTCCGAGCCCATAAGCAGGAAACAATAACTCTTTTCCGAGCCTCTGCCGACTCGCCCGCGAAGCTGGTGCAGCTGCGAAAGTCCAAACCGTTCGGCGTTGTAAATAATCATCGTCGTCGCGTTAGGCACGTCCACACCGACCTCGATAACCGTCGTGGAAACGAGACAATCAAATTCACCGTTTTTAAACGCGGTCATAATTTCCGACTTTTCTTTGTCCTTCATCTTGCCGTGCAACAGTCCAAACCGCACGGTGGGCAGCCGCCCCTTCAACTCCTCGTAAAGCTCGTTGACGCTGATAATCGTCCCCTCTTCGTCGTCCTCGATTTTCGCGCAGACAAAATAGGCTTGTTTGCCCGCCTCCGCTTCTTTGCGGATGTATTCGAGCATATCGTCGTATTTTGATTCGGGAATAATACTCGTCGAAATCTCCTGTCTTGCCTTGGGTTTGTCGGAAATCGTCGTAACGTCCAAATCTCCGTAGAAAATCAAAGACAACGTACGCGGAATCGGCGTTGCGCTCATAACCAACATATCCGTTCCCACGCCTTTTTCCGCCAAAGCGTTGCGCTGCGCCACGCCGAAACGGTGCTGTTCGTCGCAAACGATAAAGGACAAACGGGGAATCTCTACGTCCCCTTGCAAAATCGCGTGCGTACCGCAAAGAATATCGATTTCTCCGTTCTTTAAAGAAAGTTTCATTTCCCGCTTTTCTTTCGCTGTCATACCGCCCGCAAGATACCCCACCTTATAGTCGGGGAAATAGCGTTTTAAAATTTCGTAATTTTGCGCGGCAAGCACTTCCGTCGGGGAAAGATACGCCGCCGTGAACCCGCTTTTTACCGACATAAAAATCCCGCAAAGCGCCACCGCCGTCTTCCCGCTGCCAACGTCCCCTTGCAGCAATCTGTTCATACGGGTAGGCGCGCGCAAGTTTTCAAACATCTCGTTGACCGCCGTTTTCTGCCCGTTCGTAAACTCGAACCCAAACCGCCCCGCAAAGTCTTTTACCTCGCTTGCCGTTACCGTATAATTATGCAGCCGCACTTCCTCCTTGCCGCCCTTGATAATTTTAAACGCGGAAATAAGGATAAAGTATTCTTCCAAGGCAATACGCTCCGCCGCAACGTCTTTATTTTGCTGCGAGGTGGGGTTGTGAATTTCATAATACGCCCTGCCTAAATCGGGTAAATCGTATTTTTTGACAATCTGCCAAGGAATAACGCTTTCTAAATCTACCTTTTGCAACCCCTCCAACACCGCCGCGCGGACGACCTTTTGCGTCAAGCTCCCTTTCAAGGGATAAACGGGCACGATGCCCTTTAATCGGTAGTTTTTTTCCAAAGGCTCGAAAGTGGGGTTCACAAGAGAAATTTGCCCGAATTTATTTTGCACTCTGCCGTAAAAAAGATATTCTCCCGCCTTTAATTTCTGGACAACGTAAGGCTGGTTAAACCAAACGGCGGTAAAAGGAAACCCGTCCTGCGAACAAAAGGCTTTGACCATTTTTCGCTTGCTTCCATAGTTTACGGGAGTAACCCGCGTAACCTCGCAGGCGATTAACACCATATCGTTATGATAGGCGGTTTTCAAAGAGGAACGCTCGGTCAAATCAAGATAGGCGCGCGGATAAAACCGTACGAGCTCCTCGACGGTTGAAATTCCTAATTTATGAAAATCTTTTTCGCGCTTTTCTCCAATCGCACGCAAAACGGAAAGTTTCATAAAGTCCCCTTTTATGCAAAAAACGGGAAAAGCCGTTGCCCTTCCCGTTTATTATGTCTATATTTTGTATAAATATACACAATCTTGTATATTATACTTATTCTAACGACAGAATGTAATAATAAACGGATTGTCCGCCGTTATGGAAATCTACGTCGCAATCGGGATATTTTTCCGCAATCGTTTCGCAAAGTGCCGCCGCTTCCGATTCTTTTACGTCCTCGCCGTAGTACAAGGTAATAACCTGATGGAAATCCTCTTTTAATCTTGCAATCAGTTTCAATACGGTCTCTTCCGTGGTATGCGATTTTGCAAGAATCTTCTTGTCGTCCATACCGATGATATCCCCTTCCTTGATCGAGAAACCGTTCAACGAAGTGTTACGCACCGCGTACGTTACCTGCCCAACCTTTACGTTATCAAGGGCGTGGATCATGTTAATTTTGTTTTCTTCCGCGCTAACTTCAGGGTTGAATTCGAGCGCCGCCGCAAAGCCCTGCGGTACGTTCTTGGTCGGAATGACGTGTATTTTACGGTTCTCCGCGAGCGCTTTCGCCTGCTCCGCCGCCAAAACGATGTTCTTGTTGTTGGGGAAGATGAAAATATGCTCCGCGTTGATTTTCTGCGCCGCCGTCGCGATATCGCTCGCCGACGGGTTCATGGTCTGTCCGCCCTCGATTACGCGGTCGACGAACAGGTCTTTGAAGATATCCGAAAGACCTTGTCCCGCGCAAACGGCGAGCATACCCATTTCTTTCTTCTCCGCCTCGCGCTTGGCTTTGAGCTGACGGTTCTGTTCGAGCA
>JAZUCW010000047.1:0-5652 GCA_045639305.1 Candidatus Scatosoma sp. | reverse complement strand
TCTACGGGAGCCTCTTCTTGAACGGGTTCTTCAACAACCTCTTCTACGGGAGCCGCTTCGCATACGCAGCAGGAAGAACGCAATTCTTCCGCAACGCATTTTGCAATCGCGCTGATACCCTCTTCATCAAGGACAAGTTCGTAAGAAGTTTCTTCTTCGCCTTCTTCAATAAACAATTTATCTTCGACGATTGCCGCAATACGATCGTAATCGATAGCGTCCGTAGCCAATCTTTCCGCAACCTTTTCTGCGATTTGAGAAATTCCGTCTTCATCCAAAACTACGTCGTAGCTTTGTTCTTTTGCCGACATCTTTTCCGCAACCATTTCCGCAAGACGATCATAATCAATTTCGGGAACGACGACTTTTGCCGCAACAACGTCCGCCAAAGCGTTGATATCCAATTTTTCAGGATAAGGCAAGGATTCAACGACCTTTTCCACGGTAGAATCAACGATTCTGTCGTAATCGATAACCACGGGTTCGGGTTTTACGTCGCCGAGAAGTTCGACAACCTTATCGCCAACTTCGTCCACGATACGAGTATAGTCGACGGGATCTGCCATATTGGAGAGCGCGTCGAGAACCTGTGTGTTATGTACCTGCAAATCTTCCGCAGCCTTTTCAAATTTGGGAAGTACGTCATTGGAAATGAGCGAGGTCAATCCCTCGTAAGCAGCCTGCAACTGCAAGCAGCTATATTTTACTTCGCCAAGCTCATTAAGAAGCAGCTGCAACTTTTCCAAATCGGTAAGTTTTTGGTCTACCGAATTAAGTCTTGCGCCTACTTCGTTTTTCACCATGGCAGCAATGCCGTCGTATACGTTTTGGTTCTGCTTATATCCATAACGAATTTCTTGCGCAAGCGCTGCCGTCGCACCGCTCTTTTCCGAGTTCGCTTGATTTACCATCGCCCCCGTCTGCGCCGCAGCATATTTCATTTCGTTCATCAATTCGCCCTTAATCTTTTGAAGGTCGCGTGCAATCGATTGATACAATGCTTCCAATTGTCTTCTATCCGCCATTTTACACCTCGGTTTTTTCGCAATCCGCGAAAATATTTTACTCTTTTTTTTGCCCTTTTTAAGGCTTTCCGCGCGCGCATACACGCCCACAGGTTAAAATTTTACTTTTACTCCATTATTATAGCACAACAAAAGTGTTCGGTCAAGAGTTTATAAAAAAATTCTTTGGCTTTTTTTGTATTTTTTTTATTTTCTCCCTTCTTTTCTCGTTCAGTTATGACAAAGCGCCACGTTTCGCCCAACCATATCTTGCTACACGACTATTTTTATCTTGGCTTATAGACAAAACAACCTTTTAAAAAAAAGTTTACGAGGCTTTTTGAAGGAAGTTTACTGGGCTTTTCGAAGGAAGTTTACTGGGCGTAAACACGCAAGAAAAACGTAAGCCTAACAAAGGATTGCGCCGCGTATCAATGCTTGTATAAGGGTGGGGAAACAGAGCAAGACGCAAGCAAGACGAGGCGCGCGAGGCTTTTCGAAGGAAGTTTACTAGGCGTAAACGCGCAAGAAAAACGCAGCGCAACAAAGTATTGCGCCGCGTATTCTCTGTTTTTTGTTTTATTCTTCGTCGTAAGGAATATCCACGTTATGATAAACGTTCTGTACGTCGTCGTGTTCTTCCAAAGCATCGATCATCTTTTCGAAGGTTGCGATTTTGTCTTCGGGAAGCGTGATTTTGTTTTGAGGAATCATAGCCACTTCTGCCTGCACGAAACGAATTTTGGGTTCTTCCTCTTCGTTTCTTCTCGTTTTGGGCGCAGCCGCCATCATTTCCGCGTTCTTTTCTTCGAGGTATTTACGAACGTCCGAGAACGCTTCGGGCGCCGTAAAGATTTCGTAAACGTCGTCGCTAACCACAACGTCGTCCGCACCTGCTTCGAGCGCAAGTTCAGTAATCGTATCTTCGTCCAAGTCCACCGTTCTTTCTACGACGATATACCCCTTGTTATCGAAGTTGTAGGATACGCAGCCGTTTTGACCAAGCTGACCGCCGTGTTTACCCAAAATAGCACGCACGTCACCCGCCGTACGATTGATGTTATCCGTCAAGGTTACGACGATAACCGCCGAACCTGCTACGCCGTAGCCTTCGTAGGTGAGTTCTTTATAATCTGCCCCGCTCATTTCCCCAGAAGCCTTTTTAATGCTGCGCTGAATATTATCGTTGGGCATGTTTGCTGCTTTCGCTTTTGCGATGATATCCGCCAGTTTACTGTTGGTTTCAGGGTTGGGGTTGCTCTTTGCTGCAACGGCGATTTCTCTGCCGAGCTTGGTAAAAATTCTACCTTTCGCCGCGTCTGCCTTACCCTTCTTTGCCTGTATGTTATGCCATTTGCTATGTCCTGACATTTTCTTATCTCCTTGTACTTATTCTTTAAAACCGTCCTTTTGCAGAACGTACATAATAATTCCTGCGGAAACCGCCGCATTTAAGCTCTCTTGCGTTTCCTGCATTGGGATTTTTACCGTATGCGTCGCCCGCTCCCGCACCTCCTTAGAAACCCCGTTCGCCTCGTTACCGATAACGAGCGCAAATTTCTTAGGCGGTTGGAATCCGAATACGTTGACCCCACCCATGTCCGCAACGACAATCGGAGTATCCTGCAATAAGTCAAGAATTTCCGCGCGTTCGCCGCGATAAATTTTCGTGAAAAACACCCCGCTCATACTCGCACGGACGCTCTTTGGCGAAAAGGGATCGGCGCAATCACGCGTGAGATATACTTCTTTATATCCCGCCGCGTTTGCCGTACGCAAAATCGTACCCAAATTGCCCGGGTCGGCAACGCCGTCTAATAATAGGCATTTGCCCGTCGGCGCGCAAGGCGTAACGACGGGAATCCCCACCCGACAAAGAATCCCTTGCGGCGTCTTTTCATCCGAAAGAAAGCGCATAACGTCCTCGGACACCCGTACGGTCTCCGCAACGCAATCAGGCAGCTCGTCCGCGTAGTTTTCCGAAAGGAAAATACGTTCGATTTCAAGACCGCTACGGGCGCATTCTATCGCCATCTTCTTCCCTTCAACGAGGAACAGCGCAGTCTCTTTTCTGCCTTTTTTTTCTTTTAACGCCGCCGTTTCTTTGATAAGCGGATTGTTTTTCGAGGTCAATATCATTGCCGTAAAATAATGGAAAAAGCCTTTAGACTTTGACAAGTAAAAAGGCTTTTTATACGGTTAAAGTGCCGCTTTCGCTTTTTCAACGAGCGCCGTGAAAGCCGCCGCATCGTTTACCGCCAAGTCAGCGAGTACCTTTCTGTTGAGGGTGATCCCTGCAACGTTAAGACCGTGCATAAGTTTGCTGTAGGAAAGACCGTTGAGTCTTGCCGCCGCGTTGATTCTTGCAATCCACAAACGACGGAAATCTCTCTTTCTCAATCTTCTGCCAACGTATGCATAGTTCAAAGACTTCATTACGGCTTCTCTTGCGATTCTGTACGATCTGCTCTTGCTTCCGTAATAACCTTTGGAAAGTTTAAAAATTTTTCTACGCTTCTTTACCGCGTTAACTGCTCTCTTAATACGCATAATCTCTTATCTCCTTTCTTATTTCTTGTAAGGCATCATGCTCTTAACGGTGTTTTCCTGCGTGGAAGCAACGAGAGCGCCCTGACGAAGACGTCTTTTTCTCTTTCTGTTCTTGGTTTCTGCTTTGTGGTTCTTACCGCTGTGGGAACGGTTTACTTTACCCGAACCAGTCAACCAGAAACGCTTTTTGGTACTGCTATGTGTTTTCTGTTTAGGCATATTTTTATCCTCCGAATTTTTTTCTGTTTTTATAACTGCCTGTCCCATGGACAGATAAGTCCGTCGTTATTTTGCGGGAGAAAGAATCATCAAAATGTTTCTGCCTTCCGTCTTGGGTTCTTTGTCCATAACCGCCTTGCCGCCGAGCATATCGAAGAAACGGCGCATTACGTCCACACCCATTGCCGCGTGCGCTTGCTGTCTACCGCGCATACGAATTGAAACCTTTACTTTGTTGCCGTCGCCAAGCATCTCAATCGTCTTTTTCGCTTTTACGTTTAAATCGCCGATATCAATCGTCATCGAAAGGTAAATTTCCTTCAATTCTACGACTTTTTGATTTTTACGGTTTTCCTTTTCACGCTTTGCTTGTTCGAACTTGAACTTCCCATAGTTCATAATTTTGCATACGGGAGGAACTGCGTTCGGGGAGATTTTTACCAAATCCAAATCGGCTTCTTCTGCGATACGGAGAGCTTCCGACGCACTCATAATACCAAGCTGTTCGCCCTCTTGAGAAATAACTCTGATTTCTCTATCACGAATTTCTTCGTTGATTTGATGCTGCTCTTTAATGATAGTATACCTCACGACAAAAATTAAAGGGTTGCTTGCATAAGCAACCCTTTTCTCGCACAATACACCCCTTGCGGGCTTTGAGAAAATATCGAGCCGTACCGATTAAAACCGCACGGCGAGAAGGTTTGCTTCTGCTTAGCTTTAATATATTAACATAACCAAAAGAGTATGTCAAGCAAAATTTGGTTATTTTCTCAAAAATATTTTTTAAAAGGAAGTTTTGTCCTCGATATCCTTGCAAACGGTAGCAATAAATTCTTCCGCGGATACGACTGACTGTTCTCCGTCGCGGCGACGAAGTGCAACCTGCCCCGCTTCCATTTCTTTATCCCCGATAACGAGCATATACGGAACTTTTTCAAGCTGTGCTTCACGGATTTTGTACCCGATCTTTTCGTTTCTATCGTCCACCAAAACGCGCACGCCCGCTTCTTTCATCTTCGCGCAAAGTTCGTTGGCATACGAAAGCTGCTTGTCGGTGATCGGCAAAATCTTTACCTGCAAAGGCGCAAGCCATACGGGGAATTTACCCGCAAAGTGTTCGATAAGAATCCCAATGAAACGCTCAATCGACCCAAACGCTACGCGGTGTACCATAATGGGACGATGTTTGCCGCCGTCTTCGCCTACGTATTCCATTTCAAAACGCTGGGGAAGCTGGAAGTCGAGCTGAATCGTACCGCACTGCCACGTTCTGCCAATCGAGTCCTCCAAATGGAAGTCGATCTTCGGACCGTAGAACGCGCCGTCCCCTTCGTTGACGACGTACGCAAGACCCAAGTCATCCAACGCGCTACGCAAAGATTCGGTTGCTACTTCCCAATCCTCGTCGCTGCCCATACTGTTTTCAGGACGGGTAGAAAGCTCGACGTGGTATTTAAACCCAAAGAGAGTGTATACTTCGTTGATAAGGCGTACTACCCCTTTGATTTCGTCTTTAATTTGTTCACGGGTCATAAAGATATGCGCATCGTCCTGCGTAAAGCAACGTACGCGGAACAAGCCGTGGAGTTGCCCCGACTTTTCGTGACGGTGCACAAGCCCGAGTTCGCCCATACGAATCGGCAAATCCTTGTAGCTGTGCGGTTCGTTTTTATATACGAGGATGCCGCCCGGACAGTTCATGGGCTTGATTGCAAAGTCCTCTTCGTCCACTTTCGTGGTGTACATATTGTCGCGGTAGTGATACCAATGCCCCGACGTTTCCCAAAGGGAACGATTGAGCATAATGGGCGTGTTCACCTCGACGTAGCCCTCACGGGTGTGCAGGTTGCGCCAGTAATTAATCAGCTCGTTTTTC
>JAZUCW010000046.1:0-10616 GCA_045639305.1 Candidatus Scatosoma sp. | reverse complement strand
CTCCGTTACCGCAGGGGAAGTTTTATAGCTTTCCATTGCGCTGGACATACACTCTAATCCAAAGAATACAAGACCCAAACCCGCCAACGCAAGACCGATAGATTTTACTTTATCGCTCTTGAAGAGCATTTCCATCATAATCCCGATAAACAGTAAAGAAATGAAAATCGGAGCGATATCAAACGAGCCGAGCGCCGCAATTTGCGCCGTTACCGTCGTACCGATATTAGCGCCCATAATCATCGTCGCCGCCTGATACAACGTCATAATCCCCGCGTTAACGAAACCGACGACCATGACCGTCGTTACCCCCGAACTTTGGACAACCGCCGTAGAAACCGCACCGATTCCCACGCCAATTGCCTTATTGTCCGAAGTTTTATTAAACAAACTCTTTAAACTGTTCCCCGCCAATTTCTCCATATTGTCGCTGAGCAATTTAAACCCGATTAAAAAAGCCCCGCAAGACGCCAACATCATTATAACATTGACAACGTGTTCGTTAAACATTCCTTTCTCCTTTGTACGTTAATTTCCCTTTTCTTCTTTTTCCGTTTATCTATTCCATTATATAATAATTTTAAGAAAAAGCCAAACGAACGAAAAGAAAAAATTGCTAAAACGCAAAATATATCGAATTTTGCGGTTTTTATCGATATTTTTTATTGATTATGGTTAAATTTTTCTCCTCCGAATACTTTACAAAAGAAACATTGTATGATACAATATAAAAAAAGTCCTTATAGGAAAACGAAAAAAAGCAGAAAGCATGCTGCATTCTATTGAAAACGAGTTATTAAAAATCGAAGTCGATACGGCGGGCGCGCAATTAATGTCCGTCTTTTCCAAGAAAACGAACACCGAATATCTTTGGCAGGGCGACCCTGCGTATTGGACGGGCAGAGCGTATAACCTTTTCCCGTTTATTGGAAGAATGGTTGGTTTTGAGTACACGTACGAAGGAAAGACCTATCCTTCCCGCGCACACGGTTTGGCAAGGTATTTTGACTTCGTTTTAGAGGAAAAAACGGAAAACTCTTTGACTTTTCTGCTCCGCGACAACGAAGAAACGAAAAAAGAATATCCTTTCTCTTTCGAGTTCCGCGTTATTTTTCTTTTAGAGGGGGCTGTTTTGACGACGAGATACACGGTCGTCAACACGGACGAGAGAGAATTGATTTGCGCGTTCGGCGGGCACCCCGGCATCAACGTACCCTTTGGGAAAGGCGAATTTGAAGATTATTATCTCGATTTTGGGAAAGCCACCCCGCTCTCGCGGCAATTATTGGACGAAGAAAACCGTTTTATGGCAAACAAGAGCGTGCCCTATCCCTTGTTGGACGGTACGAAACTGCCTTTAAAACACGACCTTTTCCAAAACGACGCCATTATTTTGGAAAATACTTCTCATTACGTTGCCCTGCGTTCGAACAAGGAAGACCGCTACGTTGCGATGCGCTTTGACGAGTATCCTTTTATTGGGTTTTGGCACGTCAACAAGCCTGCGCCCTACCTCTGTTTAGAACCGTGGAGCGCGTTGCCAGGCATCACCAAAACCTTGACGGCGTTGGAAACGAAACCGCACATGACGCACGTACCCGTGGGAGAAAGCCACTCGATTTCCTTTACCTTAGAGATTCACGAATAACAAAGTCAAGCGGGGCAACGAAAGTTGCGCCGCTTGGTTTATCTTGCCCCCTGTTTTTTGTAGGCAGGGGGTATTCATTGCGTACATGGTATCTATCTTTCGTACATTCTGTCCCCGACGATGGTCGGCACGACTTTGTCTTTATGGATAACCAAATAACAATAACTGCCGCCTTTATCCGCAGGGAAGCGTAAGCTGCCTGGATTGATAAGCGTTACGCCGTGCAACACGTCGATAGAGGCACGATGCGTATGTCCGTACAAAGCGATATCGCAGCCACGGCGTTTGGTTTCCAACGCCAAGTTTTCCAAATCGCTTTTTACCCCGTACTTGTGCCCGTGGCAATAGAAAATTTTTAAATATTCAATTTCTAATTCCCCCTCTATAGGGTAGGGAGAAAAGAAATCGCAATTTCCGCCGCAAACGTAGACCTTGTCAGGATACGCCGCCGCTACGGCGCGCATATCCCCACCGCCGTCCCCCAAATGCACAACGTAATCGTTTTCCGCAATCAACGGCAACAGCTTTTCCACCGCTTTTGCGTTTCCGTGTGTATCCGAAAGGATAATCAATCTTTTCATTGCTCAAATGCTCTCCATTTTTCCTGCATGGCTTGCAGCGCGCGATAACGATGGGAAACGGCGTTTTTTTCCTCTGCCGTTGCCAGCCCAAAGGATTTGCCCAAGTCCTCGCTTTTGAAAATACAGTCGTAGCCAAACCCGCCTTCCCCCTGTTCTTCCTCTAAGATCTCACCGTAGGTGCGACCCTCAGCAAGCAGATACTTCCCATCGGGATAAACGAGAGCAATCGCGCTGTTAAAATACGCGCGACGATTTTTTTCACCCGACAATTCTTGCAGCAGCTTATCGCGGTTCGCCTTATCACAGCCGTGTCCGCCTGCGTATCTTGCACTGAAAATCCCCGGCGCACCGCCAAGCACTTCTACGCAAAGCCCGCTATCGTCTGCAAGCGCGATACATCCCAAGGCGTTGGAAGCTGCGCGAGCTTTTATGAAAGCGTTTTCCGCAAAAGTCGAGCCCGTTTCTTCCACGTCCTCGTCAAAACCCATTTGCTTTTGCGATACCACCTCAAATTCGGTAAAAATCTGCGAGATTTCCAACAATTTATGTGCGTTTCCCGTCGCCACGACCAATCTTCTTTTTTCCATTATCTTCGTACCTGCCCCTATCCTTTTTGCTTATTTCTCCAATGCAGCCTCAAAACGGGAAACAAATTCTTTCTCGTTTAGATACGCGTAGTTACCGCTTAAATGAAAGCGCAAACGCTTTGCCACCAAACATTGCCTTGCTGCCTTAAACGCCTTGTTTTTCGCTGTATCTCCGTATTTCATATCCCCGACGATAGGACATCCGATAAAGGACAAATGCGCACGGATTTGATGCGTCTTGCCCGTATGTAAGATAATTTCCGCTTTCGTCGTTTCCCCAAGTCTTTCCAAAACGGCGTATTCCGTCAAAATCTTTTCCGCGCCGTTTACTGCTTTGTTATAAATCCTAACCATTGCCGACTGGGCGTTCTTTTGCAAATACGCCGTCAATAGTCCTCTTTCTTTGGGGAAATCGCCAAAGCACAGAGCGTGGTAGTGCTTTTCCACTCGTTTTTCCTTAAACGCCGACAAAAGCGCAATAGACGCGTCCATGGTCAGGGCAAACGTCATCAAGCCTTTGGTGTTACGATCAAGGCGATGGATAAAATAACATTCTCTTTCACGGCAAAGCGCAGCAAAAACAGCCTCGGAATTTACTCCGCTTTCCTTGTCCACGATCAAAATATTCTCGTCCTTGTACACGGAATAAAACGCAGCCTTTTTCGCTTGCTTTTCGTTAAGATAATAGGTAACGGTATCCCCTGCGTACAAGCGAACGTCGCCGTTTACCCGTTTTCCGTTGACTTTTATTTCCTTATCCTTTAAAAGCGCAGTCCAAAAAAAGGACGCCTGCGCGTAATTATTTTCCGTAAATTCTTTTAAGGATTGTTCTTTTTCTGAAACAAGCTGTAACACGGGCAATCTCCTTTACTTTTATTATAGCCCAATTGGAAAAAAATTGCAAGCAAAAAGAGACGGCGCTTTACGCCGTCTCTTTGTCATTTCTAGTATTATTTTTTGCTTTTCTTATCTGCGCCCTTTACCCTAGCCGCACGCTTGGTCAACGTTGCTTTCTTGTCTACGTCTTCCAGCGTTTCGTCCGAAGGTTTCACAAGCAAGAGGATAATGATGAGGATCAACATAACCGCCGCAATCGAGAAGAGAATAACGGAGGTAAGGTTGTTTTCCAACCACTTCGATTCGCCGGGAATCGTATCCACGCTCGAATCAACGACGATCAGCTTGTACGCCGCCGTACGGGAAGTCGTAGGAAGAAGAGAATCGTAATAGTCAGCAAACATCAGATATTCGCCTTCTTCCGCCGTTTTAAAGGAGGAAGTACCGCTCTTTTGCCATTCGTACTTGTTGTATTTTTCCCATTCTGCGTCGTCTTCGGTAATTCTGTCGTTGTACTTTTCGATACGCGTAAAGCAAGCTTTAATAGCGTCTTTATCTTCCTTTTTGTTAACCGCATTGGCAAGGAGTTCTGCGTATACGTCAAGATACAATGCAAAGTAGTCGCCGTCGTAATCAGTGCTTACCAAGGGAAGCTTGGGAGCAATCGCTTCGCGGATATCCTTATAGGTTACGCCCGCCAATACGCTTTGGGTCAATTTCGAATATTTAGAAGTATCTACCTTGAACAACGCATAGTCCGTCTTTTGGTTCGAACCGCCGACGATGGTGATGCCCGACAACGAATATTCCTCATCCACAACCTTCGTAACCGTTCTGTCCGAAGCATTACTGGATTCTTCATTCTTCACTTTCATACCTTGGTTATCAATGGTATAAGTGAAATAAGGAATTTCTTCGATGTCCCAAATATTCGAGGTCGTTACTTCGACTTTTTTGCCGTCTTTATCATAATACCACATTCCGTTGCCCGCTTTGTCGGTTGCAAGGATTTTAAATTCGTACGTACCAACGGAGGACGCCGAAATCTTCAAACCGTTGTAGGAAAGAGAGCTTGCCGTTTGGGTATTGCTTGCATTTTTATAGCTGATGGTGAATTTCAAACCGCGATAGCCGTTGTTGTCGCCAATCAACCATTCCATCGAAGGAAGATAGATATACGCGTTGCTACCTGCGTTGACTTCGCTTGCCGCCTTTTTAAGCAATTTGTTGTACGCGTCTACCTGCTTGTTGAGCGCCGTTTCATCGACTTTGTTCTCACCGATTTTGTTGGTAGCGTCCGTTTCTACTGCCGTGATATAGTTGTACGTAGGTCCGTCTTCGTTACGATCCAATACGATATAGTCCGTCTTGGTCGTGCCGTCTTTTTCCGTCTTGGTTACGACGACGTCTCTTTCCGCAGTATTGTTTTCGAGCGCATACCACGACAAATCGTAAACCTTCTTCGCGTAAGCGTTGCTAGGATCCGCCGTCTGATTATACGCGTTGTCGCCAAGCGTAATTTTCAACGAAACGTATTCTCTACCCTCTTCTTGATAAACCGAAGTCGTCTTGCCGTCTACTTCGTAGGTGGTATCCATGAAATAGGTAGACGTCGTAAACGCTTTCATACTGCTTGCCGCAGGATAGTCTTTCGTGGGGTTGTATTGATGGAACCTCTTGGTTTCCGAAATACTTGCGTTCTGCAATACGTCGATTTTTTCATAATCGAGGGAGAACGCCGTACCAAGCAAGAACCCGTTAATATCTTCGTTAACAACCAACACGGGGCATGCCGTATCCACAACCTTGGATACGTTATCCGTAACGGTTACGTTATCAAAACGTTGTTTGTTGATTTCGTCAAGATACAAAACGGTTGCAGTATCTCCCGTCTTTGCCGTGATCTCCAAAGGATACATAGCAGGGTCGCTGTCCGACGTGCTGCTGTCGTATTCGCCAAAGTTTGCGCCAACGTGGGTAAATTTACCGATGGGATTCGCTGCGTCGCCGTTAAGCAAAACGGTGAATTCGTCGAACGCTTCGCTGCCGTTTTCCGTCAATTCGAGGGTGATATCCGTACCCGCCGTAATCGTCGTCGAGTGGAAAACAGCGGCCTCTTCGTTCATACCGTCGGAAACAACCGCCACGGAGATCACGCCGTTGTCGTTTTTAAAGGTAACGACGTTTCTCGCCTTTTCCGTCTCGCTTGCGATGGAAGATTCGCTTTCGATTGCAAAGCTCACGGACGTGAAGTTGAGATCTTTAAACGAGAATTTCAACGTGAGATATTCCGCGTCTTCTCTGCCCTCGAACCATTTAAACGCAAGGTCGCGTTTGATACGCACGTAATCGTTCGTTTTTAACGAAAAGGTCGTCGTTTGCTTCGCGTCGCCTTCGTTTTGCTTTGCCGAACCGATAACTTCGGTTGCGTTATTTGCTGCAAAAACGTCCGTCAACGCATAGTTTACTTCTGCCGCCGACGCTGCTACGGGGTCGTTCAACATTGCCGCCCCAAAAATTGCGCTGCCGCATACCGCGCCTGCAAGCATTAGTGTCAATAAGTTTTTCTTGCTTTTTTTCATGAAAAATTGCCTCGTAAAGTTATAATAACTTTGTCTTTTACAATATCGTACTTGTCTATTTTACACCCTATTGCGATTTTTGTCAATCGCATTTTAAGGGATTTTCGCCTATTTTACTTTTTTTATCAAATTTTTACTTAATTTCTACCACTTTCGACAGTTCAAACGCTTTCCAAGGCGTCTCCGTTTCAGGCGGGCAAGCAATAAATTTCAAGCGTTCTTTGGTGATGGGATGCAAAAACGAAAGCGAATATGCCCAAAGCGCCAACTTTCCTTTTTGCGCCAGTGCCCCGCCGTAACGCATATCCCCGTAAATGGGATGGGAAATCCCTGCCATTTGCACGCGGATTTGATGGGTTCTGCCCGTGTACAAACGAACCTCGACAAGGGAGTATTTGCTCTTGCTTTCTACGAGCTTATAATCCAGTTCGGCGTACTTTGCGCCCTCTTCGGAAGGCGTACAAATATACACCATATTATTGACGGTGTTTTTACGCAAATAATGGCAAAGCTTACCGCGCTGCGTATCGGGCGTACCGCAGAGCACGGCGAGATATTTTTTCTCAAAATCCCCCGATTGCAAACCCTCGGTCAATCTAGCCGCCGCCTTGCTTGTTTTTGCGTACACCATTACCCCGCCCGTAGGACGGTCCAAACGGTGGACGAGCCCCACGTAAACGTTACCGGGTTTGTTATATTTTTCTTTGATATATTTTTTTACCTGATCGAAAAGATTGTCGTCCTTGCTTTCGTCTGGACAACACGCCGTCATTTGCGGCTTTAATACAACGATGATATGATTATCCTCGTACAAAATCTCTAATTCTTTTTTCGTTTCGTTAAGTTCCGTCATGGACAAACATACCTCCCGCTCCGCAAGGCAGGGAAATTCCCTCCTCCGTCTTAATACCCACCTCGTACGCCTCGACTTTGCCGTTAAAGTCGCGCAGGGTAAGCTGTAAAATATTTTTCAGTACCATCGGTTGCAAACCCGTCGTATAGCTGTTAATCAACACGAACAAAGGGTTGTCGCTAAGCACCTCTTTACAAAGTTCAACGAACTTGTATAAATCGTTTTCAATCTTCCACATTTCGCCGTTGGGGCCTCTGCCGTACGAGGGAGGATCCATAATAATCGCGTCGTATTTGTTCCCTCTGCGAATCTCCCGCTGCACGAATTTTAAACAGTCGTCCACGATATAGCGGATTCCCGTTTCAATCCCCGAAAGCCGCGCGTTTTCACCCGCACGTTCAACCATACCTTTCGCCGCGTCCACGTGGGTAACTTGCGCCCCCGCCTTTGCGCACGCGACCGTCGCGCCGCCCGTATAGGCAAACAAATTCAACACTTTTATCGGTCTGCCCGCACCTTGAATAAGCTCGGTCATCCGTTCCCAGTTAACTGCTTGTTCGGGAAAAAGCCCCGTATGCTTAAAGCCCATCGGTTTGATTTTGAATTTGATATCAAGTTTTTCGTAGGAAATATTCCACTCCTGAGGAATCGGCTTTAAAATCTTCCAACCGCCGCCCCCTTTTTCGCTCCGCTTATAATAAGCGTTCAGCTTCGGATACGCAAACAGATCGGTTTGCGCTGACCAAATCACCTGCGGATCAGGCCGAAGCAAATACACGTCTTTCCAACGTTCCAGCTTGTACCCATCCCCCGTCGCTATTATCGAATAATCCTTCCAATTCGTCGAAATTTTCATATACCTTCCTATCCGTGCGCACTTTTACAAAACTTGGGCGCAATAAGACAATTATACTTTTTTATTATACCGCAAAAAAAAAGTATTGTAAAGTATTTTAAAGTACTATTTCCTCTTGCAAAATAAAAAAGAAAGTAAACGATGGTTTTCGTATACTTTCTTTCTTCGTATTGTGTTTTTAATTGATTTTAACCCATCAGTTCGGAAATGGTATCCAAAACTTTGCTGTGGCAACCGCCGCAACCCGTCGAACAGTGGGTAATCATTTGCACCTTTTCAAACTGCTTTTCTACGTCGGAAAATTGTTGTCCTTCGTGCAACGCCTTTTCGATGTCCGCCACAGATACCTGCATACAATTACAAATAATTACGTTTTCCATAATTTTCTCCTCGCTTTTTTATTTTTCCTATTATAGCACACTTTTTTCAAAATTGCCATACTTTCACGAAAAAAATTCGAAAAAATTTTATTTGTAAGCAATTCTATGCCAGCACGCAAAATCGTCAACGTAAAAATCGGGAATTCCCTAAATCCTTATTTTAAAAATTCTCCCCAACCTCGTCAACCGCACCGCAAAGCCCCCAAAAGGTTTTTTTGCCCAAGAATCGGCGCATAAATCTCTATTCAACGCATACCTGCCCATACTTTTCGCCAACTTCGTTACCCTCTCCACAAAAAAATAAGCCGCCGCCTTTCAAGACGACCGCTTATTTTGTTTCCCCTTTTCCCGTTTTTCCTTTTGCTGTTTTAAAACGTCCCGTACCGCGTCACACTCTTCTGCTCCCCAATCGTGAAAGGATAAATTTAGCTGCCTTTCATACCATTCGATTGTCTTTTCAAGGTCCTGCACCCCCCACACACGGCGAAGCTCGTCCTTCGTAATCGGCTCGAACTCCTTTGTCGGTTCGGGAATATCCTCTCCCGCATAGATATACAAACCCAGCCCGAACATCGCAAGGTTTTTCGTCAAACAGCGCATAATCGCCTTGTTTATTTCCGTCATTTTGGGCTGCAAAAGCGTATTGTTGCGCACGTCCATAACCGGCAGCCACATTTCGTACGTTCTATCCCCTGCCGTTACCTGCGTTTGCACCATATATCCCATTTCCTCGTTTCCAGAGCAAAACTTTCCGTTAAATTCGTTGACCTTGTAGGTGGCGTCGGGATAGACTTTTTTAAATTCCGCCCAAGCAACCGCCCAGGAAAGATAGGTCAATTTCCCTTTCTTTTCCGTTTTGTCGTTTACGTTGATTGCATATACCTCTTCAAATTTATCCATTTTTCACACCCCTTTTCACGACAAAAGCAGTATGCGCTTTTTTATCCTATTTATACGTAAACAATCGCAAAAAACAACTGCCGCCTCTTCCTTATAAAAAAATATGGAAAATAAAGTAAAAATTTGTCCTTTTTGATTGACCTTCTTAAAAAAAAGGACTATAATGAATATTGGTGCGTGTAACACACTTAATTTTTTTTAAGAAGGTGTATAGTATGAAAAAACTCAGCAACAAATGGACGCGCGCAGCAATCCCCGCACTTTTATTGCATTGCAGTATCGGTACGGTCTACTGCTGGTCCTATCTCGCAGGCGACATTGAAAAGGTGTTTTTAAGCGCAGGCATGGGCGTAGGCGCGCTTGGTTGGGCGTTCTCGCTTGCCATTTTCTTCCTTGGCATGAGCGCGGCGTTCCTTGGAAATTTCGTGGAAAAGGATATCCATAAATCCAGTCTTATCGCCAGCGTCTGCTTTGCCGTCGGCGTGGTAGGCACGGGGCTTGCAATTCGTTTACATAGTATGGCTCTCGTCCTTATCTGTTACGGCGTGATTATGGGTATCGGATTAGGACTTGGCTATCTTTCCCCCGTCAAAACCTTGATGCTTTGGTTTAAAGACAACAAAGGCTTGGCAACGGGGCTCGCAGTTGCGGGGTTCGGTGCGGCAAAAATGATTTTCGCCCCCATTATCGAGGCGATGAACAAAGCCGTCGGCGTAGAGCTTACCTTGTATATTCTCGGTGCGATTTGGTTCGTAATGATGTTTATCGGGCACTTGCTCTTGAAAAAACCGGACGGTTGGGTGGAACAGCACGAGAAGTTCGACGTCAAAGCTTTCTTCGGCCGTTTCAAGATTTTCGGCGATATCAAGTTCATCGGGATTTGGTTGGTATTCTATATCAATATCACCTGCGGTCTCGCCTTAATTTCCCACGAAAAAGATATTTATATGGCAATCGGCCTTGGCGGCGCAGCAGCGCTTTTGGGTACGATGACTGGGTTCTTTAACGCAGCGGGTCGTTTGGGCTATTCGACGATCGGCGACCATATGAAGGATAGAAACAGCGTCTATAAGATTATTTTGATTAGCGAACTCGCCTTAACGGTGCTCGCCCTTGCTACCGGCGCGATTTCGAACGACATCGTCGTCATTTGCATTGCGCTTATTATCATTGTAAACCTTGGTTACGGCGGCGGTTTTAGCAACCTTCCCACCCTGCTCTCCGACGTTTACGGCATGGGCAGTATCTCCTCCTTGCACGGCATCGCCCTTTCGGCGTGGGCAGTTGCAGGCTTGACGGGTAACCAGATTGCCGATCTTATCGTAACCAAGACGGGCGGTAACTATCAAAGCATTCTTATCTTCACCGTTGCAATGTATACCCTTGCCTTGC
>JAZUCW010000045.1:0-7453 GCA_045639305.1 Candidatus Scatosoma sp. | reverse complement strand
TTCGCCCTTTCCAACGCATCCGTCGTTTTGGTTTACGCCGATATCCGTAAAGGCAGAGTCGCAAAATATTTCAAGGACAAGTCCGTTCCCGGTCTTTCCGATTGTCTTTCGGGTCAAAACACTTTAAGCGAAGTAATTCACCACTCGTCCATCAACGAAAACCTTTCGTATATCACTTGCGGTACCCATTCTCCCAAGCCCTACGAACTTCTTGAAAGCGAGGAAATGAAAAAGCTGTTGCAAGAACTTCGCAGCCGTTACGATTACGTCATTATCGACACGCCCCCCGTTCTTCTTCTTTCCGACGCCTTGGCGTTGGCAACGGAAACGGACGGCGCGGTGCTCGTTTGCCGTCATCAGGTATCCTATATCAGCGATATCGAACGCGCGCTCAATACCTTGCGTTTTGCGAAAGCAAACGTCTTGGGCGTCGTCGTGAACGACTTTAAGACGGCACCCACCAGCGGATATTACGGCGGTTATAAAAAATATTATTACTATTCGTCCTATTCCTACGGTTCTACCGACCCTAACGAGCAGGATAGCGATCCTTCTCAATCCTAAATATAAAAACGAGAGGGCGGGTTTTCCCCGCCCTTTTTTCATCAATAGCTTTCGTTTAAAACCCCCTAAAAACGGGTAATAATACATATATGGAAAATTACACGACACACGAAAATAAAACCACGAATATTCTTCCCATCGTGCCTTTACGCGGCAAGGTGGCGTTTCCGCATACCAATATCTCTTTCGAGGTCGGTAGGGAAGTTACGCTAAAAGCCATCGACCGCGCCTCGGCAAGCGATCGCACGGTCTTGATTTTAACCCAACGCGAAACGGAAAAACAAGACGTTGAAAAATTCGACCTTTACTCCGTCGGTTGCGTAGCAAAAATCAAGCAGATCGCCCAGCTTTCTGGCGGCGCGATCCGGGTACTTTGCGAAGGCTTATACCGCGCCCGCGCCCGTGTTATCGATATGGAAAGCGGCTATTTTTACGCCGTTGCCGACCCTATTGACTCCGTCCACGGCGACGAAGTGTTGGAGGAGGCGTATTTCCGCACGGCAAAAGCGCTCGTAAAAGACGTGATGGAAACGGACGGAAAAATCGCCAAGGACACGTTGGCAAAGCTTGACCGTTGCCAAGACCCCGACGAATACGTCGATATCGCTCTTTCTGCCATGCGCGTGCGTTTGGAAGTCAAGCAGGCGATTTTGGAAGAACACCGTATCGTCGAACGACTGAAAAATTTCGAACGCTGTTTAAACGACGAACTGGAAATCTCCCGCGTGGAAAAGAAAATCGCCGCCGCGGTAAGACAGAGCATCGATAAAAACCAAAAGGAATATTTCCTGCGCGAACAATTGAAAGCGATTCATACCGAGCTTGGCGACGATAACAAGGAAGAGGACGAATACCGAGAAAAAATCCTTTGTAAAAACCTTCCTAAAGACCTCGAAGAAAAGTGTTTGAAAGAGGTGGACAGGCTGGGCAAAATGCCCTCGTCTTCGGCGGAATACACCGTTATTACGGGCTATTTAGACCAAGTCCTTGCCCTGCCTTGGACGGAAGAAACGGAAGACACCGAATCCTTAAACGACTGCGTTGCCGTTTTAGAATCCGACCACTACGGTCTGGAAAAAATCAAACGGCGTATCACCGAATACCTTGCCGTTTTAAAATTGACGGGTTCGATGAAAGCCCCGATTTTGTGCCTTGTCGGACCTCCCGGCGTCGGTAAAACGAGCATTGCGCAATCGATTGCCCGCGCTTTGGGCAGAAACTTCGTCCGCATGAGCCTCGGCGGCGTGAAAGACGAAGCGGAAATCCGCGGCCACCGCCGCACCTATATCGGCGCAATGCCGGGCAGAATTTTATACGGCATGAAAAACGCAGGGTCGATAAACCCCGTTTTCCTGCTGGACGAAATCGATAAAATCACTTCGGATATGCACGGCGACCCCGCCTCTGCCCTTCTCGAAGTGCTCGACCCCGAACAGAACGTTTCGTTTCGGGACAGATATTTAGAAACTCCCTACGATTTGTCCAAAGTCCTGTTTATTGCAACGGCGAACTCGCTTGACACCATCCCCGCGCCCCTGCGCGACCGTATGGAAATTATCGAACTTTCGGGTTATACTTTGGAAGAAAAAACGGAGATTGCGCGTCGCTATCTCGTACCCAAACAGCTTGCGGCGAACGGTTTGACGGACGCAAACGCAGCCTTCACGGAAGAGGGCGTACGCGCCGCCATTGAGGGCTATACGCGCGAAGCAGGGGTGCGCACCTTAGAGCGTACCATCGGTTCGATTTGCCGCAAAATCGCCGTAAAATACGCCTCTGACAAGTCCCTGCCTCTTATCAAGGTAGACGAGGAAACCGCCGTAGAATTACTCGGCACGCCGAAATTTAATAAGGACGAGAATCGGTTCGATTTGGAAATCGGCGCGGTTACGGGGCTTGCATGGACGGCAGTGGGCGGCACTTCGCTGATTGTAGAGGCTTCCTTAATGAAAGGAAAAGGTGACGTCAAATTAACGGGAAAACTGGGCGACGTAATGAAAGAATCGGCGCAAGCCGCCCTTTCTTATCTTCGTGCCAATGCGGAAAAATACGGGATCGACGAGGACAAATTCTCTACCTGCGATTTGCATATCCACGTCCCCGAGGGCGCAACCCCCAAGGACGGACCCAGCGCAGGCGTTACCATTGCCACCGCAATTTTATCCGTCCTTACGGGCAATAGGGTACGCGGCGATATTGCCATGACGGGCGAAATCACCCTGCGCGGCAAGGTCCTTGCCATCGGCGGTTTAAAAGAAAAAGCGTTGGCGGCAAGACGGCTGGGGATTAAGCGGATCGTTATTCCCAAAGCCAACGAGAGAGAAATTGCGGACTTGCCAGAAGTTTTGAAAAAAGACGTGCGTTTTTATCCCGTGGAAAAAATCGACGAAGTCTTTGCGCTCGCCGTAGAAAAGGGCGAGGTCATACCTGCACCTGCGCAAAAACCCAAAAAAGGCAAAAAAACCGTGCCCGTGCTTAGCGAGCGTACCGTTCGCCAAGACGGCGTACGCTGTTAAATGGTGGCACCATGTACGAATACAAACAAGAAAAACGCGAAAGCGCGCTGGTTATCAAAAACGCAACCTTTATTACCAGCGCCGCAAGAAAAGAACAGTTTATCACCCCCGACAAACCGATGATTGCCGTTTGCGGAAAATCAAACGTGGGAAAAAGCTCTTTTATCAATATGCTCGCCAACCGTAAAAAACTGGCGAAAACGAGTAGCGAGCCGGGCAGAACGAGACTTGTCAATTATTTCGATTTCGGCGAATTTATTCTTGCCGATTTACCAGGTTACGGTTTTGCGCGGGTATCGAAAGGGGAAAAGGAAAAATGGGCGAAGACCTTGGACGAATTTTTCAAAATGAAAGAAAACGTCGCCCACGTCTTTATGTTGGTGGATTCCCGCCACGACCCCACGGCAGACGACGTGCAGATGATCGAATTTTTGCACTTCCATACCATTCCCTTTACCATCGTTTTAACCAAAGCGGATAAACTTTCGAAAATGAAATTGAAAGAGCATATCCGCGCGATTGCGGCGGATTTGTATCTCGCCCCTGCCAACCTGCTGGCAACGAGTTCGGAAACGGGATATGGCAAAGAGGACGTATTAAACAAACTCCGCTGCGTAATCGACCTTGCCAACGCTCCCAAAGAAGAACAAGAGGAAGAAGAGGAATAATTCCGCATTTTTTTCTCGGCGCCCTTGTGCAAAAGGAGCTGGCGTGAAACGCCTGAGGGATTGTCTATTCTATGCCCCATCGTAGCACGACGGAAAGATAGATAACACTGCCTACAAGTTCAGCTTGCCTTCTCCTGTGGGAGAAGGCTTTTTTTGTCAGCATCGATAACCTATACTAAACAATATCGTAGCACGACGGAAAGATAGATAACACTGCCTACAAGTTCAGCTTGCCTTCTCCTGTGGGAGAAGGGGGACCGCGTTAGCGTTGGATGAGGTGTTATGAGAATTCGAAATCCGAAATTGCGGAAAAATTAAAAACGAGCAAAGCGTTTTGCTTTGCTCGTTTTATTTTTGTTTTCTTATTTCTCGTCGCCGTTGCCGCTATTTCCAAGGAAAATCCCAAAGAAATCGTTGGATTTTTTCAAGGTCGTGCCGCCGCTTGCGCCGCTGCCCGCTCTGTCGCGGTTATAAGGCTTTTTATTAAACCCGCCGCTTCTGCCGCCTTTGTTAAAGCCTCTGTCGTTTCTGCCTCTGCCGCCCTTGTTAAAACCTCTGTCGTTTCTGCCGCCGCGTCTGTCTCTTTCGTTTCTTGCAGGCAAAGCGGGTGCGTCGGGGTCTTCTAAATTGTCGGGGATAATCACGATATAGCGGTTGGGTTCTTTCCCTTCGCTGATCGTCGAAACGCCTTCGCGTTCAGCAAGTGCCGCGTGGATAATCCGTCTTTCGTACGGGTTCATCGGTTCTAATTTGATTTTCTTGCCCAAACGAATCGCCTTTTGCGCCAAATTTTCAGACAATCTGTTCAACGTCGCTTCGCGGTTTTCACGGTAGTTTTCGCAATCCACCACAACGCGCTTATAATCGTCTCTGCCCGTGTTCGCTACCGCGCCTGCGAGGGTTTGGATAGCGTCCAGCATTGCGCCGTGCTTACCGATAATAGAGGTCGTATTTGCCGCCGTTACGTTGATTTCTACCTTTTCTTCTTCGCTGATAAGTTCGGTGCAAGCGGTAATATTCAAGAGCTTAAACAAGCCTTCCAAAAACACGACCGTTCTTTCCCCGTCGGTTGCTTCCGCCTCTTTTTGACAAGCATGTGCACCGCAATCCGTTTTTACTGCAATTTCTACGCGCGCTTTTACCGAGCCGAACAGTTTTCTCTTTCCTTCTTCCAAAACGCGGATATCCGCGTCTTCTCTTGCAACGCCAAGCGTTTCCAAGCCTTTTTCAACGGCTTCTTCCACCGTCTTGCCCGTAAATTCTTGATACTCCATTTTTTCACTCCTTATTCCCCTTGTAAAGAGGGGAATTCTTTCTCTCGTTATTATTTTTTCTTCTTTTTGTCGATCGTCTTTTCGCCGCGCTTTTCGTTTGCCGCCGCTTTTCCTGCGTTCTTCGCCGCTTCGATTCTTTGCAAGGAATTGTTTTGATACTTTTTCGTTTCTACTTCCGCCGTTTGTCTGTTCAACTTCATATCCACGAACTTATTAATAATAATCGTGGAGAGAAGAGAGAACACGTTGCTGACGATAAGGTATACCGCAAATGCAGAGCTGTACATAAACGAGAAAATCGCAAACATACCGGTCATGATGATCATCATCATCTTTTGCTGACCTTTGCCCTGCCCGTCTACGGACGAATATTTTTGCTGTTCCTTTTGCGAACGCATAGACACGAACTGTTGCAACAAAATCGTTGCGATAGACAACGCGATCAAGATAAAGTACCCGTTAGACGCTTCTTTTTCCGCCGTCAAGTTCTTGGTTACGAAATTATACCCTTCTTGCGAATACGCCGCCATGCCTTTTACTTTGGATTCTGCATTGCAACCGCAGGTACCTCTTTCCGTTACCGCCGTGCCGAAACTGTCGTATTCCAAAACGGGGCTCTTGTACGTTGCGTCCGTTTCCCAGATATTCTTAATCCAAATAAAGGAAACGTTACCCTTAATTTCGTTATCGTACGCCGTCTTTACCTGACGCTGACCCTTGCTTTCAAAATAATTCTTAATCGCAGTATTTAACAAACCGTTCTCTTTTTCGTCGATTTCCGTCAAATCCTGCTGCGCAACGCCGGCGTTTCTCCAAATCTCCGCCTGCATTTCTTCCGCGCCCTCTACGGTCGAATATAATACTTTTGCCGTATTGATAAAGTAATTTTTATCCGCTTTTGCGATATATTTCTTTGCCTGTTCGTAGTTATAGGTAAATGTTTCGCCTTTGGGTACGCTGTAATTTACGGTATAGTACACGTAATTTTCATTGTCAATCGCAGCGTCTTTTACCGTATAGATTACCTTGTTATTTTCTTCGTCGTATTCGTAATGGATAAGATTTTCTCTTTCTGCGTCCGTATATTCGTCGCTGTTAAGATCCACGCAATAGCTATACAAAGTCTCGTTGTACGCGCCGACCATTTGGTTATAATTTTCTACGTTCGCATAGGTCGAATAGGAGTTAAACGACCCGATGGCAATAATAAAGATAACCAAAGACAAAATCATCGGCAAACAGGACGAGAAAATGGACATACCGCTTTCTCTGTACATTTCCATTACCTTTTGCTTATAAGCGTCCTGATCGTTGGCGTACTGCTTTTGCAATTTTTCCATGCGTTCTTGGTTGGCTTTCATTTTTTGGTTCTGTTTGCGCATGGAAATACGCTGAAATACGTCAAAGGGCAACGTAATCAGCTTTAATACCAAAGAAAACAGAATAATACCCAACCCCACGGATCCTACCGAGGTAACGAGCCATCTGATAAATCTTCCAATCCAGTCGAGTTCGACGCTATACGTACTGTTAAAAATCGTCAAACCCGTATCGAAAATATTTGCTAAACTTCCCATTTTTTTCCTTTACGGCTATTGCCGCAATTCTTATTTTTTATAACAACCATCGCTTTTTCCAAAAGGGAATCGGGGCGGGGTCAAAGCCGCCTTTTGAAAAGGGGTTACACCGCAGTATACGCCAAATTCCAAGGAAAATACCTATGAAAACGCCGTTGTTATTAATACTTTCCAAAGTATACTCCGAACAGGTTGGATAATACTTACAGGTATGCTTGGAAAGATATTTTTGGTAAAAACGAATCGTGCGCATACACAGTATTTTAAAAAAAGGTTTAAAAACCGTGCGCCTTAAAAATCGCCAATTTGCATACGCAAACGCGAAAAAATCCATTTTTACAAACGTTCTTTTTTGATGATCCATTTTAAATGTTGCAAAAAGGTCGCATACGAATACTCTTCGCAAACCTTCGGTATTAAAATTACCGAATACGTACCTTTCATTTCTCCTTGCGTGTTACGGAACGCTTCTCTAAGAAGTCTTTTAATACGGTTTCTCTGCACGCTTTTTCCGTGTTTTTTTCCAACGGAAATCCCCATCCGCATATTTTCAGACGGACGGTAAAGCAGCGTTACGGACGGGGCAAACGCCCTTTTTCCTTTTTGGAATAATCTTTGAAAATCCGTTTGTTTTTTTAACCGTACATACTTCATTTTGCGTATAAAAGACCTTTCGTTTTTAAAAAAGCAACCTTTATTAAAATGGCAAATCCTCTCCTTTTAGAAAAAGGAAAGGAATTCGTCTTTTTTTTATTAAGAACGGATTAGTGGGTCAATCTCTTTCTACCCTTATCTCTGCGTCTCTTTAAAACTTTTCTACCAGCAGTCGTTGCCATTCTCTTACGGAAACCGTG
>JAZUCW010000044.1:0-2243 GCA_045639305.1 Candidatus Scatosoma sp. | reverse complement strand
CCCTATACCTGCTTTATGGCAAAAAATTCGTGGATAGAAGAAAACGAAACGCACGTGGAAGGCTTCCTTCGCGCGGTTACCAAAGCGGTAAAATACGTATACGAAACGGATTCAGCTACCGTTGCCGAATATCTCGCACCCTATTTTGAGGGCGTAGACGAAGCCTCGCTTGCCGCTTCGGTAGAGAGATACCTTGCCATCGACGCGTGGCGCACCGAGCTTTCCATGACAGAGGACAGCTTCAACCGCATGCAGGATATTATCGAGAACGCAGGCGAATTGTCCCGCCGAGCAAAAATGAACGACCTCGTTGATAACCGTTACGCTAAAAAAGTTTATCAGGAGATTTACCAAACCGAATAAATACTACGTAAGGAAACACGCAAATGAAAGAAGTTTTACGTTTTGATAACGTTTCGATGCACTATCACAGCAAGCAGGGCGAAACCGTCGCTTTAGACAAAGTAAGCTTTTCCGTAGCCGAGCAGGAATTCGTTGCCATCATCGGTCCTTCCGGCTGCGGAAAAACCACCCTACTTTCTTTGGCGGCGGGACTGATTTCCCCCACGAAAGGCAGCGTACAAACCAGCGGTTGTTCCTTTGGGTACATGTTGCAAAAGGACGAACTTTTTCCTTGGCGCACCATCGAAAAAAACATCTTTCTACCCTTGGAAATCAAACGCGCCAATACGCCACAAAACCGCGCGCACGCAATCTCGCTTGCCGAAAAATACGGTTTAAAACAGTTTTTAAAAAACTATCCCTCCTCCCTTTCGGGCGGGATGCGACAACGCGCTGCACTCATTCGCACCCTCGCCGTCAACCCCGACGTACTGCTTCTCGACGAGCCGTTTTCCGCTCTCGATTATCAAACCCGACTTTCGGTGTGCGACGACGTCTATAAAATTATTCGCAGCGAAAAGAAAACCGCGCTGCTCATCACCCACGACATCAGCGAAGCGATTTCGGTGGCGGACAGAATTTTCGTCCTCTCCAAACGCCCCGCCCACGTCGTTGCCAGCCACACGTTAGATTTTTCCGAAACAGAGCCTCTTAAACGCCGAGAAAACAAAGCGTTTTCCCGTTGGTTCGAACTGCTTTGGAAGGAGTTAAATACATGAAACACGAAAGCATGATTTCCCGCGAACATCTTCTCTATCTTCGCGGCGTACGCAAAAAAACAGTCCTGATCAACGCCGTCCGCCTTTCCATATTTTTTATTTTTCTGTTTGTTTGGGAATTAGCGGCTCGGCTCGAATGGGTAAACCCGTTTATCACTAGCTCTCCCTCTCGGGTCATGAATACGATTAAAGAGCTATATAAAGACGGATCCTTATTTCTCCACGTCGGCACAACCCTTTGGGAAACCTTGCTAGGCTTTGCCATTGCCGTTCTCCTCGGCTATTCAATTGCCCTAATACTTTGGTGGAGCGAGGGCGCTCGTCGAGTTTTAGAACCCTATTTCGTCGTTCTCAACGCGCTGCCGAAAATTGCGCTTGGACCTTTGATTATCATTTGGTTTGGCACGGGCAGCGAAGCCATCGTCTTTATGACGATTTTAATCGGGCTTATCGTCGCCATTTTAAATATGCTGAACGGCTTTATGGCGACCGACCCTGGGAAACTTTTGTTGCTCCGTTCGATGGGTGCAAGCAAATTGCAAATTTTAACAAAACTCGTTATTCCCTCGTCGTTACCGAATTTTATCTCGATGCTGAAAATCAACGTCGGTATGGCATGGATCGGTTCGATTATGGGCGAATACATCGTCTCGAAAGCGGGTATTGGCTATCTAATCGTCTACGGCGGGCAAGTTTTCAAACTCGACCTCGTTATGAGCGCCGTGTTTATCCTTTGCATCCTTGCCGCCGCCATGTACGCCGTCGTAGCCCTTATCGAACGGCTTGTGATCAAAAACACGAAATAATTAAAAAAGCCGTTAAAACGGCTTTTTTTCTTTAAACAATATTCCTTTACCCCTTAACGGCGCCGCTGGTTACCCCCTCGACGTAATATCTTTGCATACTCATAAACAACGAAACGATGATCGCGCCGACGATAAACGCACCCGCGCAAAACACGGTGAAATTGTCGTTGAAACTGTTTTTCTCCGCGTTGATCATTTTATACAGCCCCAGCGAAACCGTATATTTATTTCTATCGCTAATAATCGTATTGACAAAGATAAAATCACACCACGGCGAGATAAACGAGGTCAACACAGTATAGACGATAATCGGCTT
>JAZUCW010000043.1:0-6336 GCA_045639305.1 Candidatus Scatosoma sp. | reverse complement strand
CGTAACGGGTTTTTGTGGCCCGCAAGGTAGACCTATTCCTATGAAACAGGAAGAAATCTACAAGATGCGTCTTGAAGAACGCGAGTTCGAGGGGACGTTCGCCGTCGGTGACACCGTTTCCGTAGAAGACGGCCCGTTGAAAGGCTTCTTGGGTACGATTAAAGAGCTTAACGATTCCGCGAAGAAAGCGAAAATCGCGACGAATATGTTCGGCCGCGTGACGGACGTGGAAGTAGAGTACAACCAGATTAAGAAAATCGACGCGCCCATGCCCGAAAGCACGGACGACGAAGAATAACATCGTTAAAAAGTGGGAGAAGTATCAAATCTTTCAAGGTACTTTGTCAAAACCACAATAGGAGAAAATATTTATGGCTAAGAAAATCACAGCAGTCGTAAAATTGCAACTTCCCGCAGGTAAAGCAACTCCGGCCCCTCCCGTAGGTTCTACGCTTGGTCCGTTCGGTATCAACTTGCCCGGCTTTACGAAGGAATTCAATGCAAAAACGGCAGACAAACCCGGTCTCATTATTCCCGTGGTAGTAACGATTTATCAAGACCGTTCCTTCACGTTTATTTTGAAGACGCCCCCCGCTCCCGTTCTCATCAAGAAAGCACTTGGTCTTGAAACGGCAAGCGCGAAGCCCAACAGCGTAAAGGTTGGGAAGCTGACGAAAGCGCAGGTTGAGGAAATCGCAAAGACGAAGATGCCCGACTTGAACTGCACGTCGCTGGAAAGCGCAATGAGCATGATTGCAGGTACCGCCCGCAGCATGGGTGTTACCGTCGAAGAGTGAGGAGTGTGTGGCAGAGAGAAATCTCGTGACGACCACCAGGAGGTAAAAGAATGAAACACGGTAAAAAATATCAAGACAGCGTAAAAGCGTTCGATTTGACGAAGCAATACGAAGCGGCGGAAGCGGTTTCCGTAATTTTGGAAACGGCGAAAGCGAAATTCGACGAAACGGTGGAAATGCACGTCCGTTTGGGCGTTGACCCCCGTCAAGCAGACCAACAGGTACGTGGCGTGCTGGTGTTGCCGCACGGTACGGGTAAAACCAAGAGAGTTTTGGTTATTGCGAAAGGCGCGTAGGCAGACGCGGCGCAAGCTGCGGGCGCAGATTTCGTTGGCGCGGAAGAATTGATTGCAAACATCCAAAACGAAAACTGGTTCGATTTCGACGTTATGATCACCACCCCCGACATGATGGGTATGGTAGGTCGTATCGGTCGTGTCCTTGGTCCCAAGGGCTTGATGCCTAACCCTAAGTCTGGTACGGTTACGATGGACGTAGAAAAGGCGATTGCAGAAGTTAAAGCTGGTAAAGTTGAATACAGACTTGACAAAACCGCAATCATCCACTGCCCTATCGGTAAGAAGAGCTTCGGCAAGGATAAGCTTGTAGAAAACTACACCGCGCTTATCGACGCAATCGTAAAAGCGAAGCCCGCAACCGCAAAAGGTACCTATCTTAAGAGCGTAACGCTTGCTTCGACGATGGGTCCTGGGGTTAAGGTAATTCCCAAGATTTAACGAAAGTCGTGTATATACGTCGCATTTCGACGTTGCGGCTCGGTTACGTACGATTTGTACGCGCCCTCGCCGCGCCTTGAATTGCTCGTATCTACCCAACTTTGTGTAATCACTCGGTAGTTTTAAATCCTACCACAATTCCGAATTTCGAATTTCGAATTCATTAAAAATTTTTTGCGAGAGGCGGTCAAAAACGCTTGACTGCCTCCCGTGAGAATGGTATAATAACATAGTAAAAATCAGCCGCAGACAGCCAGCACCGAAAGGTTTGATGGGAAACCGCTTGCTTAGGTTAGAGGAAAAGATACTTTTAAAAGTAATTGCGTCCTTATGCCCTGCGGTATAAGGTATTTTTTTATGTCAGGCGGAAACGCTTAAAGGAGGTAATTATGTCGGCTAACGTAGAAGCTAAAAAATTAGTAGTAGAAGAAATCAAAGCGAAGGTTTCGGAAAGCAAATCCATCGTTTTTGCTGATTATAACAAGCTTACGGTTTTAGAAGTAACCGAACTTAGAAGAAAGTTCAAAGATGCAAACTGCGAATACAAAGTTTACAAGAACACGCTTGTTAGAAAGGCGCTTAACGACCTTGGTATCACCGAATTCGACGCTGACCTCAACGGTACGACCGCAACGGTATTCTGCGCAGATGAAACGAGTGGTGCTGCAGTGTTTGCAAACGCAACCAAGGCAAACCCCGCATTGGCAGAAAAGATCGTTCCCAAGTGCGCATACGTTGAGAAGAAGTATTTGGATAAAGAAGGCGTAAAGGTATTGTCCGCAATCCCTTCCAAAGAAGTGCTCATCGCAAAGATGCTCGGCTGCTTCCAGTCCTCGCTTTCCAAATTTGTGGGCGTTTTGGATCAAATTGCAAAAGCAAAAGAAAGCAACTAATTATTGAAAACATTTCATCAAAAAAATCATTATTAAAAAATCGGAGGATTAAAAAATCATGGATGTACAGAAACTCATTGAAGACGTAAAAGCTATGACCGTTCTTGAATTGAACGAACTCGTAAAAGCATTGGAAGCAGAATTCGGCGTAAGCGCTGCAGTTGCAGCAGCTCCCGCAGCAGCAGGCGCAGCAGAAGCAGCTCCCGCAGCAGAAGAAAAGACGGAATTCGACGTTGTTCTTAAGGACATCGGCGCAAACAAGATCGCAATCATCAAGGTTGTTAAAGAAGCTACTGGTCTTGGTCTTGCTGACGCTAAGAAAGCTGGTGAAGCTATGGGCGTTATCAAAGAAAACGTTCCTAAGGCAGACGCAGAAGCGCTCGTTGCAAAACTTAAGGAAAACGGCGCTACCGCTGAACTTAAATAAGTTTTACGATAGAAAAAACGGTTGTCGAAAGGCAGCCGTTTTTTTGCTTTTATAAGGGAAAACGGCGGGATTTTTTCGCTTTTTCATGGCTTGGACGGAAAAGAGATAAAAAAGAAAAAAAATAACGCAAAACTACTTGACGAGAAGTAAAATAAAAGGTAAAATAGAAGAAGAAAATTGTGCGATTATCATCGCCAAAACCAGGAGATAACTATGTTGAAAAAAGCGATAAAGAGAATTGCGTGCGGCGCGTTGGCAATCAGCAGCGTATTGGCTTGCGTAGGTACGATGACCGCGTGTGAAACCGACCATCCCGAAGTGGAAATGACCATCGAATTTAACGGGGAGTCCTACGTTTTAGAATATGAATTAAACAGAAACGTTGCGCCTGCTACGACTGCGCATTTCCTTTGGCTTGCAGACAACGGGTATTACGACGGGCTTTGCGTGCATAACTACGAAGAAAGCAAACTCTTTACCGGTGCGTATTCGCATACGAAGGACGAGGAAGACGAAGACGGGCTTGTGTATAAGTCCTATTACGAAGTCGTTAAAAAATACGGCAACTTGAAAGATTATCCCGTCAGCGTATGGAAAGAAAAGAGCAAGCTTACCCCGACCTATACCGTATACGGCGAATTTAGCGCGAACAATTTCCGTGTTGAAAACGGTGCGTTAAACGAAACGTTTGGTTCGTTGACGATGTATTATCATACCAAGGATACGTCCGACCGCGTATACGTAAAACGCGCGGACAGCGACGAGGGCGCAGTATCTCCTAAGGATTATAAGTACAACAGCGCGACCTCGATGTTCTATATCTCGCTTGCGACGGGGGAAACGGCACACAACGAATATTGTACCTTTGCCGTTTTGAACGAAGACAGCGTAGAGGTTTTGCAGGATTTGCAGACGGCTATCGACGAATATTACGACGATAAGGACGAGTTCACCAAAGAACACACCTTGCTTATCGATTCGGACGACGCGTTCGTGGGCGATCATAAAAATCAGGTAACCTACCACGTTCCCGTAAAACCCATCGTAATCAAAAAGGTAGAAGTAACCAGTTTCTAATCAACGAAAGGAAGACCCCCTCTCTTGCCAAACGGCAGAGAGGGGGTTTGTTGTTATGCGTTGGTGCAAAGCCACGCGTTTTTCTTTTCTACGCCCATACGAAGGATGTCTTCCTTGGCGTGTTTGCTTTGCTTTCCGCCGTTGACGTACAGAAAGAAGTTCCCGCTTTCCGTTTGGTATAAGCTTTCCTCCCAGCCTTCCGCGTTGCCGTATTCGCCAAAGGTAACCTTTTTAATCAAGGTTGCATTTTCCGTGTCGTAGAGTTTTTTACAGATAATTTTTTGCATAGTATTCTCTCCTTTTTTATTCTGCTACGAATTATATAATAAACCGCAGAGCCTTGTCAAGGGGAAAGTGGGGGATTTGAGTTGGTAAATTATGTCGTGATATCCGCAATTTTGTCGTTTTCCAAAACCACGGAATAATAAACGATAGAAAATAGCCGTTCGGCTTTTTTCTTTACGAGCCCAATGCGAAGGGGGTTATCCGTTGGCAAAACTGATTGAAAATCCCCCAAAAAATCCCGTAGTTCGTCTGCTTTGGCGGACAATTCATCCGTTAAAAATTCCTCGCAATTTGCCCCGATTAGGAGGCTTTCAAAAAAGGCGTAGGGCAAAAGTTCTTCTTTGTACTCGCTTTTTCGTTGCGAGGAAAGTAGGGTGAATTTTTTACGGACGAGCTCGTCTTGCGATAATGCCCACTCGCATGTGGCAAATCGTCCAAGCCGCTCGTGTAAAGGGAGTGTCGCTCTTAAAGTATCGTCTGCGATTTCGTAGGAAATTACCTCTTCTAAGAGCAAGCGCGCTGCGCTTTTCGAATAGACGGCAAGCATTTTATCGCTTTCTAAAAATAGCAGATTTTGGCTAAAAAAAGCCTTGCAGTTACAAAAGGAGGGGGGCAGGGTTGCGTTGAAAAAAGTTTTCGGCGTTTGTAAAGAGAGTTGCACTTCTCCTTGCGAGAAGACGGTGGCAAGGCAATCCCCCTCACGCGCCTGCGTTATCGTTTTTAGCGAGCAATCGGCGGGCGGGAAGTTACGGGCGTATAACGCCAATCCGTCTTCTAAAAGATATACCTCGAACCCCTCGGGGGGAGAAAAACGCAATTCTTCGGTTAAAAAACAACCGATAGACAAGGCGTTTTCAGGCGCGAATTGGGCGTAGATACGGTCGGCGGGGTGCAGGTGGACAAAACGCAGAAAACGATCTGTCCGCCCATAATAAACGCCGTTTAAAAAAAGAGCGCAGGGGGTAGAGGATAAAAAATAGATTTTCATACTATATCCTATTCTTTTCTCGTTTGGAAAAGTATAAAAAGGAAAAAATTCGGTAATAATCAAAACGAAATTTAATGAAACGGAGGTTGGTTATGAACAAAATCAACGGCTATACGGAAGAAGAAGCCAAAAATTTGGTCGAATATATCAAGGAGGGCAAGAAAAAAGGCAAAACGCTTACTTACCTTTTCGAAACGTACGGGATAAACCACGGCAGGGCGAAGGGCAGCGTGCGTAATTATTATTACGCGCTGATGAAAAACGAGAAAGGAGACGAACGGATCGTAAAGCTTTTGGACGGTTCGTCGTTGTCCGTGGAAAAGATACGCGAATTTACGAAAGAGGAAACGGATGCGGCGCTTCGCAGTATTTTGGCGGAAAAAAGTAAGGGGCTGTCCGTACGCAGGGCGATTTTTAATTTGGCGAAAGGGGACGACAAATTGATGCTCCGTTTACAAAATAAGTACCGCAATACGTTGAAAAAAGAACCCGAAAAGATTATGACGCTTGCCAAGGAAATGGGGGTAGAGACGAACGTTGCGGCTGCAAAAAAGACGGGACGGGATACAAATATTCCCGACAAGGATTTTTTACGGCGCCGTTTGGAGAACGAAATCAACGCCTTGTACGATCGTTTGGCGCAGGCGTTAAAGGCGGAAAACGAACGGCTTCGCAAAGAAAACGCTGCGTTGAAAACGGAAAACGAACAATTAAAAGCGTAAAAAGAGCCTACCGTGTACGAATTCACGGTAGGCTTTTGCCGATACGGCGCTTTAGTTTTTCGCTTTTGCTTCGCGTTTCTTTGCCAAGCGTTCTTCGGCTTTTTCTTCCGCGCTTTCTTCGTCCATAGCGCGGATTTTTTCGTCCATCATATTGTCGAATTTTGCTTGAAGCTCGTCCTGCGTTTTGCGAACCAAAGTGCGCATTTTATAATTATTGGCAACGAGCAACGCCCCGCCGATACCGCCGAGCAACGCGCCGAGTGCAAATTTTTCCATACCTTTTACCTCCTTGTAAGGATTTCACCGCTTACAGTATGTGAAAAAATCCTAAAAATATCCTTGCAAACAATAGACGAGCGAGGTTTTATGTGGTATAATATTCCTATGATAGGAAAAAGAGCAATTGCCTT
>JAZUCW010000042.1:0-5105 GCA_045639305.1 Candidatus Scatosoma sp. | reverse complement strand
CCTTCATAGGACGGGAAACAATCCCGCTTTTCCCACGAACGGACAAGCAGCCTTCCCAGCCCGTTTGCTCGCCTTTATAATCGAGAATCACGGGATTGATAAACTCGAAATACCCGTTATCCACGTCCACGACCACCGCGCGGCGCAAAATCCCTACTTGCGGCGCGGCAAGCCCAGCGCCCTCTTCTTTTTTTACCGTCTCTTTCATGTCGTCTAATAAAGCGTGCAACTTCTCGTCAAACGCCTCGACGGGGAAACATTTTTGTCTTAACACGTCGTCGCCGACTTGTACGATACTGCGGATAGCCATTTTTTCTCTCCTTCTCTCAACTTAAATTGGCAGGATTCTCTTCCACGGAAACCAACACGTCCCGCGTCCGCTCCGCCGCGCATATTTCATAGATTTGCGGCAGCAACGACGAATCGTTTAACCGCATTAACACTTGATATCGATACTTGTTTTGGATTCGCTTTATCGGCGCGCGCATTTTGTCGAAAAACAAGAACTTCTCCTCGTTTTTATCGTACAACGCTTTCAAGCCGAAAAACACCCCTCGCAACGCTTCCAAAGTCTTTTTATCGTCCTCGCCGCTTATTAATACCCGAACGATTTTTGAAAAGGGCGGGAACGCCATCGCCTCGCGCAAAGACACTTCATTTTTATAAAAGCCCGCATAGTCGTAGGAAGCGGCAAAACCCAGCACCTCGTTTTCGGGGTCAAAAGTCTGTAAAACGACCTTCCCCTTTTCCTCTGCGCGCCCGCTTCTGCCCGCAACCTGCGTCAAAAGCTGAAAGGTCCGCTCGCCGCTTCGATAATCGGAAAAATGCAAACTCATATCCGCGTCCAAAATCCCCACGAGCGTTACGGCGGGAAAATCGTGGCCTTTCGCAATCATCTGCGTCCCCACGAGTATATCCGCTTTCTTTTCCGCAAAGGTCTTTAAAATTTTATAATGCCCCTCTTTCCCGCTGGTCGTATCGTTGTCCATACGCAGTATTCTTGCCGTAGGATATAATTTTTGCAGCTCCGCAACGATTCTCTGCGTACCCGTACCCGCGTAGGTTAGCTTTCTGCCCCCACAATCGGGACAAGCGGACAACATATTGTATTTCAAACCGCAGTAGTGGCATTTTAGACAGTTCTCTTCTTTATGATAGGTCAACGAAACGTCGCAAGCCTCGCACTTTGCCACGTATCCGCATTCTTTACAAATCACCGTTTGCGAATACCCACGCCGATTTAAAAAGAGTATGGCTTGTTTGTCTGCGGACAAGCACTTATCTAATTCCTCTTTCAATACGGAAGAAAATACCGAGTTATTCCCTCTGCGTACCTCTCTTCGCATATCGGCGATAAGTACCTCGGGCAAGGGGCGTTTATTGATACGTTTTTCTAAACGAATTAAGGAAAACACGCCCTCTTTCGCCTGCTTGTAGGTCTCCACGGACGGCGTCGCGCTGCCCAATACCAATTTGCAATCGTTGTGCTTTGCCCGCAATTCCGCCACGTCAAAGGTATTGTAACGGGGCGCGGATTCGCTAGAATAGCTCGAATCGTGTTCTTCATCCAAAATAATCACGCCGATATTTTCTAAGGGCGCAAATACGGCGCTTCTTGCGCCGATGGCGATTTTTGCCTCGCCCGTACGAAGTCTCCACCACTCGTCAAACCGCTCGCCTGCAGAAAGTCCGCTGTGCAGTATCGCCGCATTTTTCCCAAACCGCGCGCGAAGTTGCGAAAGCATTTGGGGCGTCAAGGAAATTTCAGGCACGAGAAAAATCGCACTCTTGCCCTCTTTTAGACTCTGCGCAATTAAGGTGAGATAAATTTCCGTCTTGCCGCTGCCCGTTACTCCGTGCAATAATTGCACTCTGCGATTGTCCGTATTGATAATTTCCACCGCCCGCGCTTGGTCTTCCGTCAACGTCCGCGTGGAATAGGTAGCGTCCACCTCTTGATAGGGGTTTCTCAGTACCTGTTCTTTCGTGATTGTAACGTAGCCCTTTTTTTCTAACGCCGCCACCCCGCCGGGGAAGGAAGCGTTTAACAAAGCGCAGTCGGTTTTCCCGTGCGCTTGCAAATACTCAGCGGCTCCGCGCTGATTTTTCGCCGTTTTTGAAAATTGCATTTCTTCTATCGGCAGCAAAAGCGCGGCATAATTTCTCGTACGTTCGCGCACCTTGCCCGTCCGCATCTCCGTCGGCAAAAACAGCCGCAACGTCAAAGCCTTGGGCACGCGGTAACGGTTCGCCAAAGCTTCGGCAAGCGCCAAACATTCGGAGTTTAACGCGGGCAACTCGTCTTCACAAGGCAAAACCCTTTTTAACCTTTCCATAGGGAAAGACGAGCTTTCTTTTAAGCGCATTACAAACCCGGGCAATACTTTCCCGCCAAAGGGCGCGCGGACGCGGCTGCCAACGATTACGTTATCGTCGCAGAGATAATCGAATATTCTGTCCGTTTCACTCGTCGCGATATCGACGATGACTTCCGCTATCATAGAACGCCCCTTTCAAAACGCGTAATTGCCTCGAAAACCGAGGCAATTTTCATAGATTATTCTTTTGCAATCACAACTTTCCCGTCCGCGATATCCTTGCAAGCAGACAACAGCTCTTTGTCTTTGCCCGTCGAATCGTGTACGCCGAGATTGCGTTCCGCCTCGATAATCTGGCGCGCGCGCTTTGCCGCAATCGTGCACAACGCGTAGCGGCTGATAGGGTCTTCTTCCGACCCGAGTTTTCTGATCATAACATCTACAGAAGGTTCGTTAATCATATTCTTTACACTCCTTTACCGTGTTTTATTTTTTATTTAGCTTGTTTTGCCTCGTCCAAAACGGATTCCAGCTCGTCAAGCGCTTTATCAAAATCATCGTTTACGACTACGCAGTCGTATTCACCTTGTTTGGAAAGCTCGTATTCCAAACGGGACAACCGTCCCTCAATCGCCTCGTCGCTTTCCGTTCCCCTGCCCTTTAAACGGCGTCTTAATTCCTCTACCGACGGGGGTACGATCATAACCAAAAGACAATCGGGGAAAACTTTCTTTGCGTTCAGTCCCCCAACGACGTCGATTTCCAAAATGACCGAGTGCGTTTTCAGTTTTTCCTTAACGAAACTTTTCGGCGTACCGTAATAGTTCCCAAAATGCTCGTCGTATTCTAAAAAATCCTGCTCGTCAATGCGGCGCAAAAATTCTTCCTTGCTTAAAAAATAATATTCTTTCCCGTGGGTTTCCCCCTCGCGCGGCAAACGAGTGGTGCAAGACACCGACTCCACGACGTCTTCTCTTCGCGCCTTTAACGCCTTGACAAGCGTGCCTTTACCTACGCCCGACGGGCCGGAAATCACCAACAATACGTTTTTCATCTATTCCCCTTATTCGAGGTTTTGTACCTGTTCTCTGATTTTTTCAATTTCGTTTTTAAGCGCCAGCCCCGCGCGGGTAATCGCCACGTCGTTGCTCTTAGAACAAGTCGTGTTCGCTTCGCGGTTAAATTCCTGCACGAGGAAATCCAGCTTTCTGCCCACGATCCCCTCTTGGCAAATAGAGCGGAACTGCTCGATATGGCTGCGCAAACGGGTCAACTCCTCGTCGATGTTGCTCTTGTCGGTAAAGACGGCAACCTCGGTCAAAATACGGTTCTCGTCAATGTTCGCCCCGTTTAAATACTCTTTGACACGGGCGGTCAGTTTTTCGCGGTATTCGTTTGCAATCTCGGGCGCGCGCAAGGAAATTTCGTTTACCAAAGTTTCAATCGTCGCCACGCGGGCAAGCATATCCTCTCTCAGCTTTTCCCCTTCGATTGCACGCATTTCGTTTAATTTGCAAAGCGCGGTTTCCAACGCCGTATTTAACGCCGTTACCAACTCCTCGTCCAAGCTCTGCGTATCCTCTTGCTTTAATACGTCGGGATAACGGAGCAGCGAGCTTACGGTTACGTCGTCGGTAAGGAAAGGGAACGCCTCCTTTATCGACTGCGCCGCCGCCACGTACGAGCCTGCAAGCGCCATATCCAGCGCAAGCGCCGTCGGGCGTTCGCGTTTATCTTTCAGCGAAATGAAAACGTCCGCATGACCGCGCGTGAGTTTCTTTCTCACGGTGTTACGAATCACGTCTTCCAAGCACGCAAAAATCCTCGGCGCTTTGATAGAAACGTCCAAATAACGGTTGTTCACCGTTTTAATTTCGCAGGTCAGCTCTAACCCGCCCTCTACGTATTCGCCTTTTCCGTAACCCGTCATACTCAACATAGGTTTTTCCTCTTTTCGTCCAATTGCCCGTCTTACGGGTTCTATCATTATAGCAGATGTTTTGAAAAATTTCAAGCCCCCAGTGCCACTTTTTTTCGCTTTTTTATAATAAATTATAAAAGAGCCGATTTTTTTCGGCTCTTTTGCGGATTATTCAGCTTGCAACGGCGGCAAATTACCAATCGCTACCCCGCCATACGTAAAGACATACGAGAAAGTAAACTCTTCCTCTACCACAGAAGACCCATAATAGCATTCCGTAGTTACTTCCATAGCGCAGACACTTCCACCAACGATTTTAATTTCATAATGAGCCTTTAAGCCTACACTCCCATCTGGATATGCCTTCGTTGCGCTTAATACATAAGCATTTCTTGTCTCATCATATTTCGCGTTAGCATAAGACATCTGTTCGTAGTCCAAATAAAGCTCAACCTGATCTATTACTAAACTACAACCTAAAGCAATCTCCCCCATAAAGTCAGTTACTTCAAAAGCATTGCTCCAATCTTCATCGTCATATTTATTCCATTTATAAAGGGTATCGTCCACCTTACCAACGTATCTTTCAGTTTTCCAAGTTTCCTTTTCACCGCTTTCTGTATCCAAAGAAAACCCTTCTTCATAGTAATGAAATTTTCCGTCTGCCACTTTCAGCGTACTTTCCGCTTCGGCGTATTCCCCGCTGTCCTCTTCGCCTCCGCTCATAAATATCGTCGCGTTATCTGCCGTCTTAAACTGTTGCCAAGCCTCGTCCCATTGTTCTTTCGTAACCTGTTCGCCTTTTATCTCGTCAAACTCGCCCGCAGGATTGTTCCCTCTGCTTCCGCTCGGTTCTTCTTCCCCAC
>JAZUCW010000041.1:0-1796 GCA_045639305.1 Candidatus Scatosoma sp. | reverse complement strand
GCCGGTTCAAGTCCGGCCAGTAGCTCCAAAAAACAAGGTTGGCATTTGCCGACCTTGTTTTTTTGTTGGTTGCTTGAACCGTCAAGACCTGCTGATTAAAAGAATGGGGTAGACAAAAGGTCGGCGTGTGCCGACCTCGTTGAAGTTATATAAACGTATTTGCTTCTTCTTGCGTTTCGTAAAGTATTGCGTAAAGTTGCTGGGCAAAAAGATCTCGTTCGTAACATTTTTTCGCAACGCCTGAAAGTTTTTCTTCATCGTGTGCCCGTACGAGCAAGGGAAAAGAAGATTGCGAAAGCGCCGCCAAAACCTCTTTACAATCCTTCTTTGCCGCCAAAACGCGAAGATATAAAGGGGATTGAAGGCTTTCTCTAATCAAACTTTCCTCGATATTTAAAAGGTTTTGCAGGGCGATACGGCGGATTCGCGAAGAGGTGTATCTTGCCGAAGTAAGACTTTCTGAAAAACTTGCGGAAAGAATAGCCGCTTTTTTAAAGGCGTTTTCCAAGCCCTCGGTGCAATCACATACATTTTTGATTTCTTCTGCACTCTTCGAAAGGACGGCGTATTTTTCTAAAATTTCCAGCCTATTTTCTAAAACTTTCGGTAAATCTTTTTTCACGAAATCGGGCAAACTTTCGTTTAAAGCCGTTCCGTTTTTAATCGCTTGACGAATCGCCGTTGCGGACGAATACTCGTCTTGTAAATTTTCGTCGTTATATCCGCCGCCAAGGCGCTTAATAGGGAGAATATCGATAGAAGAATCCTTTTCGTACAAAGCGCGGGTATACTCTAAGGCGAGGATATTGTTTGGCGAACAGAGTAGATCGAAGGGGATAAATCCCGCCCAAGCCTCCGATCTTGCTTTTGCATAGCTTTTTCCTTGGGAAACGGCTTGTTTGATTTTTTCGGATACCTCTTTGGGTTCGTCGTTTAACGATTTTGCCGCCAGTTTTATTGCCGTTTTATTGGCGGTTTCGCAGCCGAAGGCAAGGTGAGTTACGGCGGGGATGGAAGAAAGAACGTGCACGGCACCTTTAGAAAAAAGTTCTGCGTTCGAGGTTGCAAAAAGGGTGGGAAGTTCTAAAACGATATCTGCACCCGCCTGTAAAGCGTGTTTTGCGCGGAGTTTCTTTTCAACAATCGCCGCTTCTCCGCGTTGAACGAAATTTCCGCTCATTAGGCATAATACGGCGTCTGCCCCCGAGAGCCGTTTTGCCTCTTGCAGTTGGTAGAGATGTCCGTTATGAAAAGGGTTGTATTCACAAATAATCGCGCAAATTTTCATATAATTTCTTTTAATTCCTTTACAACCAAGAAAAGTTGTGCTATAATAAAAAGGACGGGTACGAGGGGCAAGCGACCCTTTCTAACCGTTATTATACACGAAAAGAAAAAATAAATAAAGCGTTTCAAGGAGCTAAACCATGAGAAATATTCTTGAAGAGATCAAATCGAAAGCAAAAGCCCTGCAAAAGACGATCGTTCTTTGCGAAGGCGAGGACAAAAGAGTCGTAAAAGCGGCGGCTGACGCTACCCAAGAAGGGGTTGCTAAAATCGTACTTTTGGGCAACGAAGCGGAAATCAAAGCGGTAAATCCCGACGTTGACCTTACGGGCGTTACCATTATTGACCCGTTGACTTCGGAGAAATTGCCCGCGTACAACGCAAAGCTTTGCGAATTGCGCGCGTCCAAGGGTATGACGGAAGAACAGGCGGCGAAATTATTGGCAGACGGCACCTATTTTGGCGCTATGATGTTGAAAATGGGCGACGTAGACGGTTTGGTTTCGGGG
>JAZUCW010000040.1:0-2155 GCA_045639305.1 Candidatus Scatosoma sp. | reverse complement strand
GGGCGTATTGGCTTTGCCAATCTCATAGCCCTTATCGTATGCAAACTGCAAACGCTTTAATTTGTACTGATTCATATCCCCAAGGTCGGGTTCTAACCAAAAATCGATACTCTTTTCGTTGTCTTGCCGTTTTCTGCGAGTCTTGTAATTATCTAAAATATCATAGGTGTTAAAAAGGATACTCAAAGTGCCCGGGTGTTTTTCCTTACTGCACTCTCTATACCCCAAAACGTCCACCGCCACCACGATATCCGCGCCCATGCCCTTTACCTGCGGCACGGGAACTCGTTCTAAAACCCCGCCGTCAATCAAGCGCATCCCGTTCTTTTCCAAGGGATGAAACACGGCGGGAATCGTCGCCGAAGCCACCACCGCATCCAATACGCTCCCCTCTTTACACGCAACGATCGATTGCGTACGCATATCCACCGCCACCGCGCAAAAAGGGATTTTTAAATCGGAAAAATACGCCTCGCCAAGATAGCGTTTTAAAAGATTCCGCATTTTATCCGTACTAAACAAGCCGCCTCGACGGTGCTTTATAGAAAGTAAATCCCGAAGATGCAGACCTAAAACCGCCTCGCGAATTTCCGCCGCCGACAATCCGTAGGCGTACGCCGCCCCCACGACCGCACCCATCGAAGAACCCGCAATATACGAAGGGGTTATCCCCGCTTCTTCCAACGCCTGTAAAAAACCAATATGCGCCACGCCGCGGCTGCCGCCCGCGCTAAGCGCCAAACCCAATGTTTTCATTATTTTTCCCTCCTTTCTATCTATGTAGTATGCGAAAGAAAAGAAAAATATTTTCGTTTTAGTCTTCCATACGATGGTATGCACCGAGAAGTTTACATTCCAAAGTATTTTCTCGAATCGCCGAAAGCATTTTTTCCACCTGCGCCGAAGCGATATCGCATTCCGCCTCGATAAAGAACCGATACTCCCCCGGGCGGTTTTTCACGGGGCGACTTTCGATTTTCGTCATGTTAATCGAATACCCCGCAATGATTTGCAACAGTTCCAGAAGACTGCCTGGACGGTGGGGACAAACGGCGGAAAAGAAAATTCTTTTGCTCGTTTTCGGTAAATTCGTTTCCCCACGCTTAATCAAAAGGAAATGGGTAAAATTGTTTTTCTCATCCGAAATACAGTTTTCCCCCATTACGAACCCTGCCCGCAAATTTTCGGTATGCGCGCCGACGATCGCCGCACTCTTTCCCGATTCGTCCTCAATCGCACGAGAAAGTCCAAACCCCGTCGATTCCGTTTCACGAAGCGCCGCAAAAGGCATTTCTTTCGTTAAAAACGCCGCGCACTGATCGAGCGCTTGACGATGCGAATATACCCTACCAATCTGCGAAAGACTAACCCCTTCCTTGTACACCAAGCGGTGGTCGATACGGATAACCGTCTCTTTCATTGCATATAAATTTTTAGCTTCCTGCAACAAATCAAGGTTTTGCGATACCCCGCCTTGCAGACTGTTTTCAATGGGAATTGCCGCCGCGTCCACTCTGCCGCTTTCCACCGCAGCCAATACCTCGGGGAAATTACGGAAGGGCACGCATTCGTCCCAATTCACCCTATCTTCTCCCGAAGTCTCCGTCTTTAAAAATTTTTTTGCCGCAAGATGCGAATAACTCCCTTCCGGACCTAAAAACGCAATCTTCATACCCTCTCCTTTATACCTGTTCGGCGATATTTAAAAGCAATCTTTCCGTATCTTCCCAACCAAGACACGGGTCGGTAATCGATTTTCCAAACACTTCGTCGTGCTTTTGCGCACCTTCAACGAGAAAGCTTTCTATCATAAACCCTTTCACAATCTTTTTAAACGCCGAGTCAAACCGACGGTTTTGCATCACTTCTTCCGCAATACGGATTTGCTGTTTGAATTGCTTGCCCGAATTGGAATGGTTGCAATCGATAATAATTGCAGGGTTTTCCAACTTACTGCCTTTATACATTTCCTCGAGCTGCATTACCGTTTCATAATGGAAATTCGGCACGTCCATGCCTGCCCCGTCCACGCCGCCGCGCAAAATCGCATGCGCGTAAGGGTTTCCGTCCGAGCTGACTTGATAATTACGATATTTGAAAACCTGCGGACTCTGCGCGGCAAAAATCGAGTTCACGAGCGCGATAATATTCCCAC
>JAZUCW010000039.1:0-1761 GCA_045639305.1 Candidatus Scatosoma sp. | reverse complement strand
CCCGTAGAGGAAGCTCCCGCAGTTGAGGAGACTCCCGTAGAGGAAACTCCCGTAGAAGAGGTCGTTGAAGAACCCGTTCAAGAAGAGGCTCCCGTAGAAGAAGCTCCTGCACAGGAAGAACTTGCCGTTGCGGTTGCGCCTTCGTATGAAGAAATCGAAGACGGTCAGCTCGTTGATGCGGAAACTGGTTTGGTTATCCGTCTTAAAAAGAGCTTTACTGCGAAAATGAAGCAGAGCGATGAAAAGGTAAAAGAATATTACAGCAGCTTAAAGAACGAATTGACCTCGTATAAGAAAATCAACTCGAACGTAAGCTGGCACGGCGACAGATTTAACTTCGGCCGTGATACGGTTGCAAAAATTAATATTTGCGGTAAGACCCTTGGCTTGTATTTGGCACTTGATCCTGAGGATCCCGAATTCAAGACGACGGTATACCATCAGAAGAACGTTGGCAACCAAAAGGCTTATGAAAATACGCCGTTCATGGTAAAGGTTAAGAGCGACGCAGCGGTTAAGAAAGCAGCTCGTTTGATTGTTTCCTTGGCGGAAAAGCTCGGCACCGAAAAAGAAGAGAATTTCGAACAGGTAGATTACGTAGCAGAATTTGCGTATGAAACGACGAAACAGCTTTTCGAAGACGGTTATATCAAAGCAACGAAAGAAAAGAAAGTAGATCTTAACTTCTAATTAACCAAAGATACAAACGAATAACGAAAAAGAGAGCTGATAATTCCCATAATTTTCGGCTCTCTCTTTTTGAGAGAAGGAAATCCGTAAGGAGAAATAAAAACAAGGTGAAAGAAAGACAGCAAAACAAGAAACCTAACGAAAAAGACGTTGTAAAGAAAAGAAAATCTACGGCGGGAAAAAAGAATCCGATGGGAACGGCTTTCGATTTGTCTTCGCAGGAAGCGAGAAAGGGAAAGGACAAGCCCGCTGTCAAGAATAAGAAAAAAGTGGAGGATAAATCTTCCAAATCAACCCCTTTGGCGCAGGAAAAGCCGAAGAAAACGCGCGAGAATCCTACGCAGAAAGGAAAAACCTCGCAGCCTAAAAAGAAGAAAAGCGTAAAAATTCTTTTCCTCGGCGGGGTTGGAGAGATTGGGAAAAATATGACCGCGCTCGAATACGGCAACGATATCGTTATTATTGACGCAGGGCTTACCTTCCCCAACGGCGAAGATATGCCAGGGGTGGATTCGGTTGTTCCCGATATCACGTATTTGGTGCAAAATAAAGACAAAATTCGCGGGGTGTTGTTGACCCACGGACACGAGGACCATATCGGCGGGGTTCCCTATTTAATGAAAGAACTCAACCCTGCTACCCCCATTTTTGGTACGAAGCTTACGTTGATGCTTGCGGATAACAAGCTGCAAGAGCACCGCATTCAAAACACCCACCAGCGCGTAGTCGTGCCGGGAGAAAAAGTAAAACTGGGCGTGTTCGAGGTGGAGTTTGTCAACGTAAACCATTCCATTTCCGGGGCTTGCGCGTTGGCGATTCGAACCCCTAACGGCTTGATTTATCACAGTGGCGATTTTAAAATCGACCTGACCCCCGTTGCAGGCGAACCGATTGATTTTAAGCGCATTGCAGAGCTTGGGAAAGAAGGCGTTTTACTGTATATGAGCGAATCGACGAATATCGAACGTCCGGGTTATACCATGAGTGAAACGGTTGTCGGCACGACGCTGGATCATCTTTTCTCGGAAAATATGAATCGCCGTATGATCATTGCAACGTTTGCGTCCAACG
>JAZUCW010000038.1:0-5282 GCA_045639305.1 Candidatus Scatosoma sp. | reverse complement strand
AAAACGGGTACTTTCTCCGGCGCGTACGCAATCCACCCTTTGACTGGTAAAAAATTGCCCGTCTATCTAGCCGACTACGTTCTGTATTCCTACGGCACGGGCGCGGTTATGGCGGTTGCAGCGCACGACGAACGCGATTACGCGTTTGCGAAAAAGTACGGTTTGCCCGTAACGCAGGTTATTCAAAAAGTAGGCGGCGAAACCGTTCTTCCCTATTGTGAAGACGGTATCCTTGTCAACAGCGGCAGCTTCGACGGACTTTCGGGCGATGAAGCGCGCGACGCTATCGCCGTTCACCTTTCCAAAATCGGCAAGGGCGGCAAAAAAGTAAATTATAGACTCCGCGACTGGTCGGTATCCCGCCAAAGATATTGGGGCGCGCCGATCCCTATGATCCACTGCGAAAAATGCGGCGCCGTGCCCGTCCCTGAAAAGGACCTGCCCGTAAAACTCCCCTACGACGTCGAATTCCGTCCCACGGGGAAATCCCCCCTCGCTTCGCACGAAGGGTTTATGAAATGCACCTGTCCTCAATGCGGCGGCAAGGCTTCTCGCGATCCCGATACTTTGGACACCTTCGTATGCTCCAGCTGGTATTATCTCCGCTATCCCGAAGCACACAACGAAAAACAAGCGTTCTCGAAAGAGACTGTCAATAAGATGCTGCCCGTAGACGTATACGTCGGCGGTAGCGAACACGCTTGTATGCACCTTTTGTACGCGCGTTTCATCACAAAAGCGTTGCGAGATATGAGTTATCTTGATTTTGACGAACCCTTCAAGCGCCTCGTACACCAAGGCATTATCTTGGGTCCCGACGGAAACCGTATGTCCAAATCCCACGGCAACGTCGTTTCCCCCGACACCTATATCGAAGAATACGGCTCGGATATGTTCCGTCTGTACCTTATGTTTGGATTTAGCTATACCGAGGGTGGACCTTGGAACGACGACGGTATTAAATCGGTCGCAAAATTCACCGACAGAGTAGAACGTTTGGTGCGCAAAGCCGTAGAGACCGCAGACAACGGTAAAACGGATATGACCGCTGCGGAAAAGGCATTAAATTACGCAAAGCATTACGCCATTAAAAACATCACCCGCGACGTCGAAGCGTTCTCCTTTAACACGTCCGTTGCGCGTTTGATGGAATACGTCAACGCTTTGCAAAAATACGAGAGCGAATGCACAGAAAAGAACGTAGCCTTCTACAAGGCTTGCGCGGAAGACCTCGTCCGTATGATTGCGCCGTTTGCGCCCCATTTCGCAGAAGAATTGTGGGAAGTTTGCGGGCACAAAACCTCCGTCTTTGAAGAAAGCTATCCCCTTTTTGAAGAGAGCGCACTTGTAAAAGACGAAGTGGAATACGCTGTACAGGTAAACAGCAAAATCAAAGCAAAACTGATGATTCCCGAAAGTCTTTCGAACGAAGATATCCAAGCGACGGTTTGCGCACACCCCGATATTGCGGAAGCGATTGCGGGAAAAACGGTGAAAAAGTGCATCATCGTCAAGGGTAGATTGGTAAACCTTATCGTCGGTTGATAAGCCTAAAAAAACTAAAAACGGTTCTCTTTCGAGAGCCGTTTTTTTGTGTCTATCGTCTATAAAAAATGCTTTCCTTTACCCAAGGAAAGCATTTTATTTTTATCAATAGTTATTCGTCCAGCCGTCCGTCGTCGGTTTTTCTACCAATTCCGCTACGATTAATTTTACCGTAGCAGGAGCCATTTCATCCCAAGGTCCAACTCGGAAGAAAATCGATTCTCCCTTTTTCAGTTCAAACGTATACGACCCAGGCTCGCCACAGAAAACGTCGTCCGTTTCCGTATAATCCTTTACGATATCGTTCCAAACCGAGAGTCGTACCCACGCGTTCTTTTCCCCTTCCGCCGTCTTTAAGACGTATTTTCCGTCCTTTTCTGCCGTGAAGGACACGACGGGAAGATTGAAGATATCCGTTACTTCTACGTCAAACTGAACACCAAGGGTAAACGACGGCATCGGCGAAACGTATTTCGTCAAGGTGAGCGTTACTTCGCAATCCGTCTCCCCATCCGTAGGGATAACGGCGATATTATTGGACATCATGGGCGACGCCGAAGAAATATTCGTGCCGTTTTCAACGTTGTTACCATTAAACTGTACGGTTGCGTCCCCCGTCCAAGTAAGCGTGTATTCCTCTAAGAAATATGCTTCCGCATACGCATATTTGCCTGCAGGAATAGAAATCTTCGTATCGCCGTCCCAAACGAGGTCTACCGTTACGAATTCATCGTCGGGGTTGGGATCAGGATCAGGATCAGGATCGGGATCGGGATCGGGATCAGGGTCAGGATCGGGATCGGGATCAGGGTCAGGATCGGGATCAGCAGGTGTAGAACTATTCGTCGGGCTGTCCGCAGGATCTTCATCCGGAGTAAAAGCGTCGCAACCAAACAAAGAGGTTGCGCAAAGGCCTAAACAAAGAAGTAGCGTCAATAATTTTTTCATGTTTCCCCTCCAAATTTCGGGTTTTTCTATCTGAAAAATATTGTATCACACTTTTTCTTTTTCGTCAAGCTTTTTCTTGATTCTTTTCATACAAGAAAAATTTCCAGCAACAACATTCCGCAAAACCCAAAGAGTATACACCATATCCCCAAGGAATTCTCCTTATCTTCCCCTTTTGCCTCCATAAGCGTTGCGGGGATTAATTCCTGGCAGACCACAAACAGCATCGCGCCCGCCGCAAACGCCAATAACCACGACTGTGCGCCCGATAAATACGCGGAAAGGAAAACGCCGAGCACAGCAAATATCGGTTCCACGAGATTGCTATACAGTCCGTATAAAAAAGCCCGTTTTCGGCTCTTTGTTGCGCTATACAACGGCAACGAAAGCGCCGCGCCCTCGGGGAAATTTTGCACGCCAATCCCGATTGCCAACGAAAGCGCCGCTAAAAACGCGGACGTTTCGCCCGTTGCCCAAGCCCCGCCGAATGCAAACCCCACGGCTAGTCCTTCAGGAATATTATGCAGCGTAACGGCAAGAAAGAGCCGACGAGTACGTCGGGTTTCTACGCCCCCGCGTTTATCACGAAAACATTTGTCCATTAGGAAAATAAACGTCGAACCCAATAAAACCCCGCCGACAACGGGAAAAAACACGCAGTTTTTCCAACTTTTTTCCGCATATGCAACGGCAGGCAATAGCAACGACCAAATACACGCGGCAAGCATTAACCCTGCGGATAACCCCAATAGCACGGTATTTGCGCGCAATGATAATTGTCTTTTAAAACAAAAAACGGACGCCGCGCCAAGCGTCGCCATCAAAAAAGTAAATCCTATCCCCAAACACGTTATCCAAAAGTAATACATTTTCCTCTCCGTACTTCCTTCGCATAGTAAAATCTTGTATTACCAATATATGCAACGCAGGGAAAAATCGTAACGCCCGATTAACCCAAAAGGCGTCTTCGTCTTTAAAGCAGGTACTTCGCCTTAAAGGGGCTCTTTTTGCTTGTTTTAAATCCGCCCATCCTCGGTCTATTCCTCTAAAAATTTTTATCCCAAATCCTTTATTTTTGCGTTTCGCGTTTTCCTTTTCCAATACGATAAAAACGCCCAAACGGGCGTTTTCGTTAATTATAAAGTATTTATTTTATCCGAATGTACTTTTCACGCAAACGTTTTGCGCGCTCGCCAATTCGTTCGACTTCTTCTTTCGTGGCGTTGCGGGCGGCGTACTCGTACATTAATTCCCCGTCAATCAAGGCTTGCTGGTCGTGAATAGGAAAGTATCTCTCCATCAAAAACGATGCGTACTTCTGCAAACGGTACTCTCCTACCAAACGGTATTCCTTTGAAATGGTATCTACGGCTACGGAATATTTTTCACGAACGCCGTCCAAAATATCCGCGCGCTCGTTCGATTTTGCAAAAACAATCGTAGAACAAACGTCGTAATTTCGATTACTCGACACCGAGCTGTGGCTATCCGTTGAACCGACGATGGCGTGAACTCTACCTTGCTTGAACTCCTCGTAATACATTGAGGTCTGCAAACCGTTTTGCTGATAATAATTTTCACCGCCCAACACTTCAAAAGCGTCAAAGGGATGTTTTTCCAGCATATACAACGCAAAATCCTCGGGAATTTGATACAGGTCGTTTATCCAGTTCGGGTGGCAAAAAATCCCCAAGCCCTGCGCTGTACGGATTTTATCAAAAATCCATAAACACACCGCGTACGAGCGACTGTCCACCGTTTCAGGGAAAGACCCGTCGGCGGTTAAATCTTGCTGTATTTCGTCGATTTCGCGCCAATAATCGGACATCTTATAAACGTTAGGCGGTGTAAGGCTATCGTCGAAGCGTCTGCGCGAAAGCTCCCCGTTCGTTTCTGTATAATTTTCCTTCACCGGCAGCAAACCGTTGACCGAAAACAGCCCCCCTGCGTTGACGACGTGTACGGTCGTCCCGGGCAAATGAACTTCTTCCCCGGGCAGAATCGACAGAGGAATATTCACACCGCGATAAGCCGAAATCGCATCCAAAGAGGGATAGTATCGATCGTGGTCAGTAATCACGATAAAATCGTAGCCCTTTTTGCGATAATTCGCACAAACGATTGCAGGAGGCTGGTGTCCGTCAGAACCGCTACTATGTGTATGAAAGTCACCCCGCAGGGGATAACGGCAGGCTAAATCGCCCGCAAGCGCATAGATATAAAGTTGTGTAATTTGTGCGCCATTTTGGAAAATACGAACAAAATATTCTCCTTCTTTAGCCGCGATATAACTAAACTGTAAGCTTCCCTCCGCATCCGCCGCACAGGTATATTGGGTAGAATTCCATGCACTAAAAGTTTCCGTAGGACCACCCGCATTGGCGCGATGTACAGTCACGGTATATTCCCCGTCAAAAGGTTTGCGGGAAGATAAAGCTTTCGCGGTAAAGCAAACCTCTTCCTCGATGGGAAATACCAAGGGATAAATATCATAGGGATTGCGATTAAAAACAGGATTCATAAAAATCCCTCCTCTTTTATCTTAAAGTTAATATATTTTAACACATCTAACGAGAATTTTCAAGTCCTTTCAAAAAAAAGTAAAAGATAATGCGCAAAAAAATTTCTTTACGTAGACGCGAAGTTTTTAGAAAAAAATTCAAGGGAATACAAACAAAGAAAAAAGACAACCGTAATGGTTGTCTTTTTAGTTGAAAAGCGGCGGCTACCTATCCTCCCGGCGATACCTCGCAAGTACTTTCGGCGTAAAAGAGCTTAACTTCTGTGTT
>JAZUCW010000037.1:0-20799 GCA_045639305.1 Candidatus Scatosoma sp. | reverse complement strand
TACCTAAATCCCATTAAGTTAAACGCATTGCGGTATTCTTCTTCTATGTAGTATTATATCACATATATATCCATATGTCAATACGTTGCGAGTAAAAAAGTAGTTCGTTTCCCTTCTTTTTTTTCTGAATTTTTCCAATTTTTTTCTCTCGTATATTGACTTTTTCAGGGAGATGGTATATACTAAAAGATATGAAATACGAACACGTTAAAAATTTTACGACTCGCTCGGGCGAAGTGGATTTTAAAGACGAATTAAAGGTGTCTTCCGTTTTTGCGTATTTGGAAGAAGTGGCTTGCAGCAGCGCGGAGGAATTGGGGTTTGGTTACGATTATATCCGCGAAAAGGGCTATGCATTTATGATCTCGGGGATATCCTGCGTTTTCCACAAAACCGTCGGGTTTCAAAAGCCTATCAAGGTAACGACTTGGCCTACGCCGCCTTCGCACGTAATTTTCGGACGAGAATATAAGATTTTCGATGAAAAGGACGAGCTTTGCGTGGAGGCGAGTTCGCGTTGGTTTTTATACGACCAAAAACGAGAAAAGTTAGTACACTCGAAGGCGATAGACAATCAAGATTATTCCACGTACAATACCGAAAAGGTTTTGGACAACGTACGTTGGAAACTCCCGTTTTTTAAAAAGGAAGAAGGGGTTTTTGGGTATTCGATTAAGATAGCCAATTCCGAATACGATCACAATTTACACGTAAACAATACCAACTACGCCGATTATTCGTTGAACTGTTTTTCCGTTGCAGAGTTAGCGGTAAGAAAGCTCGTTCGTTTTACGATTGCTTATTTGAAGCAATGTAAGGAAAACGAGACCTTGTATTTTTATAAAAAGGATTGCGGGAACGGCGAATATATCGTGCAAGGCTTTAACGAGGCGGACGAAGTAGTTTCCCAAGCGCAAATTTTCTTTGCGGAAAAAGAGGGGTTATGAGAAAAAACGGAGTAAATCGAGAAATACAACCCGTCGAGGGTGGAGTTTGCGCGCCTGCAGGATTTCAAGCGGGCGCGGTTTCTTGCGGGATTTCTCTTAAAAAAAGCAAGGATTTGGCGGTGATTTTGGCGCAGCGTCGGTGTTCTTGCGCTTGCGTGTATTCGACGGCAAAACGCACGGGTGCGCCGATTGCCGTGACGAAGAAACACGTAAAAGACGGGTACGCGCAAGCAATACTCGTCAACGGGGGGATTGCCAACGTTTTTCAAAAAGACGGCGTTCGGTTTTGCGAGGACGTTTGTACGCTGATGGATAAGTATTGCGGCGTTTCAAGAGACGAGGTCGTGATTGCCTCGACGGGAAAAATCGGAGAGCCGCTCAAAAAAGACGCCTTTGAAAAGGGTTTGCGGGAAATGAAAAAGGCGTTGGGGGAAGGAGAGAAATACGGTTTAGACGTTGCAGAAGCGATTGCCGCGGAAGACGAAACCCCTAAACAACTCTCTTTTTCTTTTGAACTTGGGGATTTCGTTTGTAAAATAGGGGCGGTTTTTAAAGGAAATATGCAGGTTTGCCCCAATATGGCAACGACGCTCGTGTTCTTAACGACGGACGTGCAGATTACCCCCGCAATGCTGCAAAAGGCGTTGGAAACAGAGGTGCGGGAAACCGTAAATATGTTGGATATCGACGGGGTGGACTCCCCCAACGATACCGTTTGCATTTTGGCAAACGGAAACGCAGGGAATTGGTGCATAAGCGCAACGGATTCCGAATATCAAAAATTCTCTCGTGCGCTTAGGCTGGTTTTGCTTGCGGTGTGTAAAGAAATTGCAAGCACGAAAGAGAACAAACCTTTTTTATGTACCGTGCAGAAGGTCAAATCCAAACAAATTGCCCGTAAGATCGCCAAGAAATTGGCAGGGAGCGTGGGGATAAGAAAACGAATAGAAGGAAATTCTTCTCCGCTAGGCGACGCGGTTTGCGTACTTACGGGACTTTGTGAGGCGTTTGACGAAAACAAGGCGTTCGTTTCCTTGCGCTCTAAGAACGGCGAGTTGGTTTTAATGGAAGACGGAAAGGTTTTTCCTTTTTCGAAAGAACACGCGCAAAAAATCGGAAAAGCGGAGGAAATCGAATTGTGCATCGTGCTAAACACGGGCAATTTTAACGCCTTGGCGATAGGGTGCGTTTCCAAATAAAATTTTTCTTTTTCTTTAGAAAAACCCTTTTTAAAAGTTGACAAGTGGGATTAAGAGTGGTATAATATCAAGAAATAGAAAGGTGTGTTTTATGATTTCTACGTTGCATATTAAAAACTCGAAACTGCAGGCAATCTGCCAAGAGTCGGACAATCGTTTGTACGACGGGATTCGTGTTTCCGTTTTTATGGCAACCAGTATTTTTAATAGTCGAAACAAAGAGGACTGATTTTTCAAAATCAGTCTTATTTTTTATAAATTGAGAAAAAATTTACAATATAAAGGAATACTTGTATGAAGAAAAGAAAGATGTATTTGACGTTGCAAAACGGGGACGTGTTCCAAGGCTACGCTTTCGGGGCTGAAGGCGAAATCACCGGCGAGTTGGTGTTTTCGACGGGCATGGTAGGTTATATTGAAACGCTGACCGATCCTTCCAATTTTGGACAAATCGTAGTGCAAACGTTCCCTTTGATTGGGAACTACGGTATGATGCGTACGGACGTGGAAAGTAAAAAGGCTTGGGTTTCTGCTTACGTCGTACGAGAAATTTGCGACAATCCTTCCAACTTCCGTTTGGACGGGGATTTGGAAACCTATTTAAAAGAACAAAACGTTGTCGGGATTTGCGGCGTGGATACTCGCCAGCTTACCAAAATTTTGCGTGAAAACGGGGTAATGAATGCCCGCGTTAGCAAAAAGCCCTTGACGGAGGCAGAAATCGCAGAAATCGGCAAGTTTAAAATCGAAAACGCCGCCCTTACGGTTGCACCTGTGGAAAAGGAAGTATTCGGCGACGAAAATGCAGAATACACCGTTGCGCTTTGGAATTTCGGTTCGAAAAACAGTACGATTAATAACCTTGTGGAAAGGGGTTGTAAAGTAATCAATATGCCTGCAACGTCGACGGCGGAAGAAATTTTGGCGGAAAACGTGGACGGGGTCGTGCTTGGCGACGGTCCTGGTGATCCTGCGGAAAACGCAGCGATTATCGAGCAGGTAAAATTGTTGCTCGGTAAAAAACCCGTATATGCAACGGGGCTTGGGCATCAGCTCGTGGCGCTTGCGCTCGGTGCGAAGACTCGTAAGCAAAAATACGGTCATCGCGGCGGCAACCAGCCCGTAAAATGCGTGACTTGCGGAAAAGTATATATTTCCACGCAAAATCACGGCTACGAAGTCGACTCCGCCTCTGTAAAGGTAGGGAAAATCAAGTTCGTAAACGTAAACGACAATTCCTGCGAGGGTATCGATTACGACGAATTGAATGCGTTTACGACGCAATTCACGCCCGAATCTTGCAGCGCGGGTAACGTGGAAAATCCTTTGTACAAGAGATTCTTTGCTATGATGAAAAAGGAGAAAGAAAATGCCTAAGAGAAGTGATATAAAGAAAGTACTCGTAATCGGCTCCGGTCCTATCGTTATCGGACAAGCAGCAGAATTCGACTATGCAGGCGCGCAGGCTTGTCGCGTTATGAAAAGCGAGGGAATTAACGTAGTTCTTTGTAACTCCAACCCTGCAACGATTATGACGGATAAGGCACTTGCGGACGAAATTTACCTCGAGCCCTTGACGGAAGAATCGTTAAAGAGAATTATTATTAAAGAAAAACCCGACAGTCTGTTGGCTTCGCTCGGTGGACAAACGGGTCTTACGATGGGCTGCAAGCTTGCAAAATCCGGGTTCTTGGCAAAGCACGGCGTAAAGCTCATCGGTACGCGCTTGGACGCAATCGATCGTTCGGAAGATAGAGAGCTTTTCAAGGAAACGATGGAAAAAATCAATCAGCCCTGCGTACCTTCCGATATCGCCTATACGGTAGAGGAATGTGTGGCGATTGCAAATAAACTCGGTTATCCCGTCATTATCCGTCCTGCGTACACCCTTGGCGGTGCAGGTGGCGGCGTTGCGTACAACGAAGAGGATTTGCGCTTGATTTCGCACAACGGCTTGATGTTGTCGCCGATTACGCAGGTTTTGATCGAAAAATATATCGCTGGCTGGAAAGAAGTCGAATTCGAAGTGCTTCGTGACAGCGCAGGCAACGTGCTTACGGTATGTTCGATGGAAAACGTCGATCCCGTCGGTATTCACACGGGCGACTCCATCGTCGTTGCGCCTGCGGTAACCCTTTCCTCGAAAGAATACAACATGTTGCGCTTGGCGGCACTTGCGATTATTACCGAACTTGGCATCGAGGGCGGCTGTAACGTACAGTTTGCGTTAAATCCCGACTCTTTCGAATATTCGGTTATCGAGGTAAACCCTCGCGTTAGCCGTTCTTCGGCGCTCGCTTCCAAGGCGACGGGTTTCCCGATTGCAAAGGTTACCTCGAAAATTGCACTCGGCTATACTTTGGATGAAATCGTAAACGACGTAACGGGTAACACCTACGCATGCTTTGAACCTACGATTGACTATCTCGTCGTAAAAATGCCCAAGTGGCCGTTTGATAAGTTCTTGTACGCAAAGCGTGAATTGGGTACGAGAATGAAAGCAACGGGCGAAGTTATGTCTATTGGTACTTCGTTCGAAATGGCGATGATGAAAGCGGTTCGCGGTGCGGAAATTTCTTCGACCACCTTTAATTATAAGAAGTTCTTGCATTCGACGAAAGAAGAATTGCTTGCAAAACTTCCCGAAATGACGGACGAAAGAATTTTCGTCGTCTACGCGGCGCTTAAAAAAGGCGTTTCGGTAGACGAAGTTTTCAATATCACGAAGATTGACCGTTGGTTCTTGAACAAGTTTATGAACCTGATCGCTTACGAAGAAAGACTTGCTAGCGAAAAATTGACGAGAGAATTGTACGAAGAAGGGAAACGCCTCGGTTATCTGGACAAGGATATCGCGTCGTTTAGCGGTCAGAAGATTCCGTACAGAAAGAAAGTGGCGTACAAGATGGTAGATACCTGCGCTGCGGAATTCCCCGCAAAGACGCCGTACTTCTATTCGACGTTCGACCCGCACGAACACGACGAGGCAAAGCCTTTCGTGGACAAGAGCGAGAAAAAACGTATCGTCGTTATCGGTTCGGGCCCTATTCGTATCGGACAGGGGATCGAATTCGACTATTCGTCCGTGCATTGCGTTTGGACGTTGAAAGAACTTGGCTATGAAGTCGTCATTATCAATAATAACCCCGAAACGGTTTCCACTGACTTTGATACGGCGGATAGATTGTATTTTGAACCCTTGACCCCCGAAGACGTACAGCACGTACTCGACGTAGAAAAACCGTACGGCGTTATCATTACCTTCGGTGGCCAAACGGCAATCAACCTTTGCTCCTATTTTGATACGCACGGAATCCGTATTCTTGGTACTTCCGCAGACAGCGTGGATAGAGCGGAAGACAGAGAACGTTTTGAGGCTTTGCTCGAAAAATATTCCATTCCTCGTCCGAAGGCAATTACCGTCATGACGAAAGAGGAGGCGCTTGCGGCGGCGGAAAAACTCGAATATCCCGTATTGCTCCGTCCTTCCTACGTTATCGGCGGGCAAAATATGACGATTGCCTTTACGAGAGAAGACGTTTGCAGATATATGGACGTTATTTTGGCGCAAGGGATCGAAAACCCCGTGCTTTGCGATCAGTATTTGATGGGTACGGAGTTAGAAGTCGACGCAATTTCCGACGGAAAAGACGTGCTTATCCCTGGGATTATGCAACATATCGAACGTACGGGTATCCACTCGGGCGACTCGATTGCAGTATATCCCCCGTATAACCTTGAAGACACGATGCTGGAAAGAATTATCGAAGTGTCCACCCAGCTCGCACTCGAACTCAAAACGAAAGGTCTTATCAATATCCAATACCTCATCTATCGTGGGCAGTTGTACGTTATCGAGGTAAACCCTCGTGCTTCCCGTACCGTACCGTATATCTCCAAAGTTACGGGCGTGCCGATGGTAGAACTTGCAACCAAGATTATCGCAGGGGCAAAACTCAAAAAGCTTGGGTTTGGCACGGGCTTGTATCCTTCCTCGCCGTACGTTGCGGTAAAGGTTCCCGTATTTAGTTTTGAAAAGCTCAACGACGTAAACTCGCAGCTCGGTCCTCAAATGAAATCGACGGGCGAAGTCCTTGGTATCGGCAAGACGATGGAAGAGGCAATGTTTAAAGGGCTTGTTTCCGCGGGCTTTAAAATGTGTCATCCCTCCGAAAGACGTCCCGTTGGCGTGTATATGACGGTAAACGATCAGGACAAGCTGGACGTTTTGGGGATTGCTAAGAAATTTGGCGATTTGGGCTGTACTATGTACGCAACGAAGGGTACGGCAAAGGTTATCAACGACCTTGGAATCGATTGTCAAGTCGTAGATAGATTGTCGGCAACCGACTCGGTTATCAAGCTGATGGACGAAGGAAAAATCGATTACGTCGTATACACCGGTAAAACGGATATGGAATCGATCAACGACTTCATTCGTTTGCACCACCACGCGATTCTGTTGGGGATTACGGTGCTTACTGCGCTTGATACGGCAAACGCGCTTGCGGACATTATCGCCAGCCGTTTCACCGAAGACAACACCGAGCTTGTCGATATCAACGCTTTGCGCAGCGAAAAATTGAAATTAAACTTCACGAAGATGCAGTCTTGCGGCAACGATTATATCGTTTTTGATAACCGCGACGGAAAGATTACCTGTCCCGAATCGATTGCGGTCAACTACGTGCAACCCCATTACGGGATCGGCGGCGACGGAATCGTTTTGATTGAAAATTCTACCGTAGCGGATGCAAAGATACGTATCTTCAATTGCAACGGTAAAGAAGCGCCTACGGGCGGGAACGCAATCCGTTGCATCGGAAAATACCTCTATGAAAAGAATATCGTCCGCAAAAACGATATGAAGATTGAAACGTCGACGGGTATGGTCTGCGACGTAAAAGTATATTCGTTCAGCGGCAAAGTAAATTCTGCCAGCGTAAATCTCGGAAAAGCCGAATTGGCAGGCAAAAAGATTCCTTGCGTTTGGGATGACGAGGAACAAATCGTTGGCAAGACGGTCAATATCGGCGGTTTGGATTATAAAATCACGCTCGTCAACGTCGGAAATCCTCATTGTATCGTATTCAGCGATAAGGTAGATGCGATCAACGTATCGGCAATCGGTCCCGATTTTGAAAATTGCGAATACTTCCCTGAGGGCATCAATACCGAATTTATCCGCGTGGTAAACAAAGTAACGATTAAGATGCGCGTTTGGGAACGCGGCAGCGGCGAAACGTGGGCTTGCGGTACGGGTGCGTGCGCGGCGGTCGTAGCGGCGGTGCTTGCAGGCTATTGTGAAAAGGATACCAACGTTACGGTAAAACTTCGCGGTGGCGACTTGACGGTAAACTATCATTCGAACGGCGACGTTGAATTGATGGGCAGCGTAAAGACCGTTTACGAAGGTACGCTTGAAATCTAATTTTCAAGCAATAGGAGTATACAATGGAAGTTTTTTACGAAGAGAGCGCCGTATATCATAAAGCGGATAAAAGCAAAGTAAAGTATACGGTTCTCTCCGTTTTGTCAGGTTTGTTCTTGTTTTTGACGATTTTGTCTTCTTTCTTCCTCATACTTTTTTCAGGTGGGTTAGGGGACGTTATTATGTTCGGTATACAAACGTTGATATTTTTTGGATTCTGGTTTGCGTTTTGGAAATGGAAATCGACCGTCAACGTCAGTTACGATTACGCGTTCGTGTCGGGAGAACTTCGTATTGCCCGCGTATACAACACGAAAAAAAGAAAGGCAGTGGCAAGATTCGACTGTGCGGATATTATTCAGTTTGGGGACGTGGACAGCCCGTCCTACGACCGTTTAAAATCTGACCCAAATACGAAAAGCGTGATTTGTACTTCGAACTACGAAGCGGCGGAAGGCAAGTTCTTTATGTACGTTTTGGCGCAGTATAACGGCAAGAAGCTGTTTGTGCTGGAATGCACGGAAAACCTTTTGATGAACATTTTGAAATTTGTAAAGCGTAGCGCGCTTGACCGCGATTACGTAATGCAGGAAAAGAAACAGCAAATGTTGCAAGCGCAACAGACGCAACAGACTCAGCGCGTATGATTTATTTGGATAATGCCGCAACGACGAAACCTGACGAGGGTGCGTTTTTACAGGCGAAAGAATACGTTATTGAAAAATTTTATAATCCGTCTGGGTTATACCGAGAGGGATTTGCATTACAGAGCGAGCTTAAAAAAGCACGCTCCGTTTTGCTTTCCAAGGTCGCAGACGAAACGGCGTTCGAGTTTATCTTTACCTCGTGTGGAACGGAGTCGGATAACCAAGCAATTTTTTCCTTTGCTCGGCGCGGAAACGCGGTAACGACGGCAGGAGAGCACTCGGCGGTGCTTGCTCCGTTTGCGGAATTGAAAAATAGAGGGATTGCCGAGCCTCGGTATGCGCCGCTGCAAAGAGACGGACGGGTGGACGTAGAAAAATTATTGTCGCTCGTTGATGAAAAGACTTCGTTTGTGTCCGTGATGCACGTCAACAACGAAACGGGGGCGATCAACGACGTCAACCAAATTGCCAAAGAGATAAAACGGAAAAATCCAAGGGTGATTATGCACGTGGACGGCGTGCAAGCCTATGGAAAAATTCCCTTTAAACTGGCAAAAGAAATCGATTTATATTCGGTCAGCGCACACAAAATCGGCGGATTAAAAGGGGTTGGCGGCTTAATTAAACGCAAATCTTTGGTTTTGCCGCCCTATCTTTTAGGGGGCGGACAGGAAGGTGGTCGGCGAAGCGGTACCGAAAACACTTTTGGGATTATGCAGTTCGTTTACGCCGTGGAGAAGAAGTTCGCGTCCTTGAAAGCGGATTATGAAAGATTGCGCGGATACCGTGAAAAATTGTGGTTGGGATTAGATAAAGACGTCTTTATCCGTATTTCCGACGAAAACACGTCGCCGTATATCCTCAGTGTTGCCGCCGTGGGTTTGCGCGGAGAGATTTTGCTGCATATGGCAAACGATAAAGGTTTAATTATCGGTACGGGTTCGGCTTGTTCTTCCAATGCAAAAACTCGATATAGTCGGGTAATTCTTGCTTGCGGATACGATGAAAAAACGGCGGACGGCGTGTTGCGGATCAGTTTTTCGCCTAAAACGACGGAAGAGGAAATCGAAAAGGCAATCGGGATTCTCAACGAAGTGGCAAGTGATTTAAAAAACAGAATGAAATAAAAGGAACATTATGAAAAAAGTCATCATTATCCGCTATGCGGAAATCTTTTTAAAAGGAAAAAACAGGGGCTTTTTCGAACGTGCGTTTGAAACCAATATAAACCGCGCGTTGAAAGGCTATTCTTGCCGTTTGATAAAACAGAGCGGCAGATATTTGGTGGAAGATTTTGACGAGTTTGACGCCGAGGATATCCTTGAAAATTTAAAAAAGGTGTTTGGGGTACATACGCTTAGCTTGGCGTATGAAACTTCTTCCGATTTGCCTGCAATTTTCGAAGTGGCAAAGCTTCTTTTACAGGAAACGGGCACGTTTAAGGTCGAATCTCACCGTGGTGATAAGAAATATCCTTTAACTTCGGTAGAGATTAGTAAAGAACTGGGTGGGATGATTCTCGATTATACCAAAGGCAAGTTGCGCGTGGACGTACACAAACCGTCCTTTACGATTCGCGTAGATATCCGTGAAAACGGTCGCGCGCTTGTTTTCGGCGCGTTTATCGAAGGGGCGAATGGCATGCCTGTCGGTACGGCAGGGAAGGGGCTTTTGCTGCTTTCGGGCGGGATAGACAGCCCCGTTGCGGGACACATGATGGCAAAACGAGGTATGGTCGTGGATTGTTTGCATTTCCATAGCTATCCCTATACCAATATGCAAGCCAAAGAAAAGGTAATCGATCTTGCAAAAATTCTTGCAAAATATACCTGTGGCACGACGTTATATACCGTCAGCGTAACCCATATTCAAGAGGCAATTCACGAAAAGTGTAAACCCGAATTGATGATAACCCTGCTTCGCCGATTTATGTATCGTATTGCCGAACGCCAAGCACAACGCCTTGGCGCGCAATGTATAATCACGGGGGAGAGTTTGGGACAGGTTGCTAGCCAAACGATAGAAGGGGTAACCTCTTCCAATTCGGTCGTGGAAGCTTTACCCGTTTTACGCCCGTTGATTGGGTTTGATAAAAACGAAATTATTGACCGTTCTGTGAAGATGGGTGCGTACGAAACCTCGATTTTGCCCTTTGAGGATTGCTGTACGGTCTTCTTGCCCGATTTCCCTGCAACGAGACCGAAATTAAAGGATATCTTATTCGAGGAAAGAAAATTGGACGTGGAGGCGTTGATTGAAGAAGCTTTCCAATCCGTTGAAAAAATCGTAATCGAATAACATAAAAAAAGTCTGCCGTGCGGCAGACTTTTTTTAAGTTTTCCACCACTCGTCTTCTAGGATTTTATCCTTTTCAGCGGGTGCGTTTTCGTTGCTTGAAAGGGAAACTGCGGGCAGCTTTATTTCTTTGCCTTTGCGTTGATTGTATAAAGGAATTACCGTATAAACGCAGGTGGATTTTAAAGGTGGCGATTTATCAATATACGTGGAAAAATATCCGCCTTCATATAAATTCAAGGTAGTATGCGTCGCATAATCAGTGCGTAAAATTTTGTAGTGATAATAGCGAGGAGAACGTTCGTCCAAACGGATAAAAACTTGTCCGTCTATCACTTCAAGACGGGGTTCTACAATGCTTGGATTTGAAAAGGAATCGCTTTTATTTAAAGGGATTGCGCTTGTTTTAAACAGTTCGGAAAAGCGGTAGGCAGCAGGGGATAATTCATCGGCGAGTTTAATAGTATGCGTGTCATAATAGGCGGGTTTGTCTAGTTCGATAACGCTTACGCCTTGCGGTTTTGAAAAGGCGGGAATAGAAGTGTTTTTATCTTGGTAGTTTTGATAGAGTTTTTCGTTGATTTTGAAAAGATAATTGCAAGGTTGTCCGCCGCCCGTGTATTCGATATAACGATTGTCTGCATTCCCCAACCAAACGGCAACGCAGTCCTTGGCGGTGTACGAAAGGGCGTAGGCGTCGGTATTTCCGTTTTGGGTGCCGACCGTACCCGTTTTTGCTGCGATGGAAAAGGGCAACGAACGCAGTTTTTTCGCCGTTCCCTTTTGCGCCGTTCCCATCAACATATCCGTCGTTAAATAACTGCTTTCTTTCGAAAATACTCGCACAGGACTCGCCGCTTTTTTGTAGACGGTTTCGCCGTTGATTTTCACGTAATCGATAAAAGAGCAATTTTCGTAAACGCCGCCGTTCGCAAAGGTCGTATAGGCACTGGCAAGGTCGAGTAAGGTATAGCCGTTTTTCATGCCGCCAAGGGCGAGCGCTAAAGACTGGTCTTGTTTTTCAACGGGCAATCCAAGGTTTTTTAGATAGGAGCATGCCTTTTGCGTACCCAAGGAATCTAAAATTTTTACGGCTGGGATATTATAACTTTTTTCTAAGCATTCGCGCGCGCTGACGTAGCCGTGGTATTGGTTGTCATAATTTTCAGGCGAATAATTGCCGTAACGAACTTTTTCATCTAAAATAGGGGTTGCGGGGGAAAGGAGATTTTCCTCAATGGCGGGCGCGTAGACGAGAAGGGGTTTTATAAGAGAACCGGGAAGTCTTTTAAAATTCCCTGCGGAGGAAGAATAAGCTTTAACGCCGTGCCTTTCCACGTCCACCGCTAACATAATTTCGTCGCTGTCCGTATGCGATTGCGCCAAAGCCTCGACGTGTTCTTGCAATTCTTGATCGAGATATGTTCCGATTTCTACTCTGCCGCGCACGCTAAAGCGGTTGTTTTCAGAGAGCGAGGAAAGCTCGTCAAAGACGGCTTGTAGATAAGAACTTTTCCGTTTTGCAGGATTTGAGGTGGGCAGGGGCTCGTTGAGTGCCTCATTTTTTTCTTTTTCGCTGATAGAACCACTCGTTTTCATCGCGTTTAAAACTACCGCTTTACGCTTTTTGCATTTTTCGGGATGCTTAAAGGGGGAATAATAATTAGGCGCTTTGACTAACCCCGCCAAAATTGCACTGTCGGCAAGGGATAATTCGGCGGGGAGTTTGTCAAAATAAAACTCTGCCGCAGCCGTAATCCCAAAACAACCGTGTCCGAAATAGATGGTGTTGAGATATTTTTCTAGAATTTCTTCTTTCGAATACTTTTTTTCTAGCTGTTTGGTCAATTTCCATTCTTTCAGTTTTCGTTTCAAAGTTTTTTCTTGGGTCAGGTGGGTGTTTTTAATTAATTGTTGGGAAATGGTGGACGCGCCCTCTTTAAAGGAGAAACTTTTCAAATTTTTTAAGGCGGCGCCGCATATTCGCTTATAATCAAAACCGTGGTGCTGATAAAACCGTTTGTCCTCGACGTCCAAAAACGCACGTTTTACGTGCGGGGGTAGGGTTTTCATCTTTACCGTTTGCTTAAAAGCGGGGGAACAAAGGTTTTTAATTTGTGTTCCGTCCCCGTCGTAAAGAGTGACCGTCTTTTCGCTTAATAAAAGCTTGCTTTCGTTCAACGTAACGTCCTTCGTTACGGCGGCGTAATAGCAAAGAGCAATGCAAACCGAGGCAACGGCAAAGAGTAAAACTATCCATAAAAATCTGCGAACAATCTTCATTGGATACAGTATTCGTAATTTGTGTTTTTTTATCAGAAAATCCTGCTTAAATCGCGTCGAAAGCCGTCAAAGACTTGATAAAAAACAAAAAAAAGTGTATAATAAAGAAAATAAAAAGAGAAAAGAGAAAGAAAATGGCGGAAAAATACCATATCGTTACGTACGGTTGTCAAATGAACGTACACGAATCGGAAAAAATGGCGGGGATTTTGCATCAGCTAGGCTATGAGGAAACCGCAAAAAAAGAGGATGCGGATCTTATTTTATTCAATACCTGCTGTATAAGAGAGAATGCAGAAAATCACGCTTTTGGCAATATCGGCGCATTGAAAAAATTAAAGAAACAGAAACCTAATTTAATCATTGCCGTCGGCGGTTGTATGACGCAGGAAAAGGGAAAGACGGAGATATTAAAAAAGAAATTTCCCTTTATCGATATCATGTTCGGCACGCTGAATTTGGAAGAGCTGGGCAATTTGATTTTGCGTAAAAAATCGCAAAAGAAAAAGGTGATTGAAATCCGTGAAAAGGAAGGCGAAATTGTCGAATTCGACGGCGCTTACCGTACGAGTTACCCTAACGCTTGGGTGAATATTATGTACGGCTGCAACAATTTCTGTTCGTACTGTATCGTTCCTTACGTGCGCGGGCGCGAGCGTTCGAGAAAACCCGAACATATCATAAACGAAGTAAAAGAATTGGTGGCGGCAGGGTATAAGGAAATTACGCTTTTGGGTCAAAACGTCAATTCGTACGGCACGGACGGAAAAGTGGATACCTCGTTTGCACAGCTTTTGGACGAAGTGGCAAGTCTTGAGGGGAAATTCCGCGTTCGGTTTATGACCAGCCATCCCAAGGATTTTACCGAAGACGTCGTAAAAGTAATGGAAAAGCACCGCAAAATTTGTCGATTGGTGCATTTGCCCGTTCAGTCGGGCTCGAACGCTATTTTACAGGCAATGAACCGTCGTTATACGCGGGAAAAGTATCTTGAAGAGATTGCGATGTTAAAAGCTCATTTGCCCGAAGCGGAAGTAACGACGGATATTATCGTTGGATTCCCCGGAGAGACGGAAGAAGATTATTTGCAAACGGAAGATTTGGTAAAAAAGGTCGATTACGCTTCGGCGTTTACCTTCGTCTATTCGAAACGCCAAGGCACGAAAGCGGCGGAAATGGAAGGACAAATCCCCGAGGAAATCCAAAAAGACCGCATTATGCGGCTCGTGGAACTCGTCAACTCGCTTACCCGTAAAAAATCTGAAAAATATCTTGGGAAAAGCGTAGAGATTTTGTGCGAGGACTACGACGAGAAAAAGGATTTGTATTTAGGTCGGGACGAATTTGGCAGAATGGGGTATTTCAAAAGCGAGAAAAACCTCGTGGGCAAGTTCGTTACGTTAAAAATCAATAAAGCAAACGGCATTTCTCTGTTTGGGGAAATAGAAGGGATAGAAAACTGATAAGGTAGGTGTGCGATGGCGCTTTCCTCAATGATGACGCATTATTGCGAAATGAAAGAAAAATATAAAGATTGTGTGCTTTTTTACCGTCTCGGCGACTTTTACGAGATGTTTTTTGAGGACGCCGTAAAGGTTTCTAATCTGCTCGATCTTACGTTAACGGGCAGAGATTGCGGACTGGAAAAGCGCGCGCCGATGTGCGGTATTCCTTATCACGCGGCGGATGCGTATATTGCGAAACTCGTTGCCTTGGGGGAAAAGGTCGCTATTTGCGAGCAGGTCTCCGACCCGAAAGCGGCAGGACGGGATTTGGTAAAAAGAGACGTCGTGCGCGTCGTTTCGGCGGGTACGCTTATCGAAGACGAAATGCTTGAAGAGCGGAAAAATAATTATATTTCCTGCCTTTTTAAGGGCAGCGACGGTATTGCGGCGGCTTGGGCGGACATCACCACGGGTGAATTTTTCGTGGAAGAGTTTGTGGGGGTAACCGCGCTTGAGGACGTTGTTGGACAAATGGTGAAACTCTCCGTTGCCGAAGTGATTTGCAACGAGGAAATGTTGCTTGATTGTAAGGGGTTACGGGAAATTAAGCACGGAATGTTGCCTGCATTTTCCTGTTACCTGCCTTGGGCGTTTAACTTCAAACGTGCAGAAAAGAATCTTACCGAACAGTTCGGCGGCGCGTCGCTTGCGCCGTACGGGATTGCGGGCAAGGAAAAAGCCGTTGCGGCGGCGGGGGCGTTGGTTGAGTACCTTCGTGAAACGCAAAAGCACGCGCTTTCGAATATCACGAGTATAAAGCTTATAAACCGTGATAAATTTATGGTACTAGATAGCAATACCGTCCGCAATTTGGAGCTTTTGAAAAACAATACGGAAAATAAGACCTACGGTTCCTTGCTTTGGGTTTTGGATAAGACGAAGACGGGTATGGGCGCTCGCCTTTTGCAAAGCTTTTTGCTTTCCCCCTTAAAAGAGGTGGAAGAAATCGAATACCGTCAAAACGGTGTGGAAGAGTTCTTAAACGCTTCCGTCGTGCGGGTAGGGATAAGCGAAACGTTAAAAGAGGTGAAAGACGTTTACAGACTTTCTGGGAAAATCGCAAACGGGAATTGTATGCCCAAGGATTGCGTGGCGCTTGCCCGTTCGTTGACTTTGTTGCCTTCGATAAAATTCCAACTGACGGGGCTTTGCTCGAAGGCGGTTTTGGATATCGTCGACGGACTTCCCGACGTGAAAGAGCTTGCCGATTTATTGACGGCGGCAATCAAACCCGAACCGCCCGCACTTATGAAAGACGGGGGGTATATCCGTGAGGGCTTCCACGCGGAATTGGACGAGTTGCGCTCTTTAAAAGAACACGGCGTGGGCTTGACGAAAGAAATTGAGGCAAGGGAAAAAGAGCGTACGGACATTAAAACCTTAAAGGTCGGATATAACCGCGTGTTTGGGTATTATATCGAGGTTAGCAACTCCTTTAAGGACAAGGTTCCCGAAAACTACGTTCGCCGTCAAACCTTGAGTACGGGCGAACGGTATATCACGGAAGAATTAAAGATTTTAGAAGAAAAAATATTGACGAGCGGAGAGAAAGCGCTGGCGCTAGAAGCGAAATTATATTCGCAACTTATGGAAGTGTTGCTTTCGAAAATCGAGGTTTTAAAAACGATTGCCGACTCGCTTGCCTTTCTTGACGTACTCGTGTCTTTTGCAACGGTTGCGAAAGAACGCCGCTACGTGCGCCCGAGGATGCTGGAAAGCGGTTCGCCGCTGCATATTAAAGAGGGCAGACATCCCGTTGTGGAGTCAATCTCGAAAGATAGATTCGTACCCAACGATACCCTTTTGGACAACGAAGAAAACCGTTGCGCCGTAATTACTGGGCCTAATATGGCGGGTAAGAGTACGTATATGCGACAGGTTGCGCTCATAACTTTGATGGCGCATATCGGGGCTTTCGTGCCTGCAAAGCAGGCGGAAATTCCGCTGATTGACCGTATCTTCACTCGTGTTGGCGCAAGTGATAACCTGATTTTTGATCAAAGTACCTTTATGGTGGAGATGACGGAGGTTGCGGCAATACTTCTGCATGCAACCAAAGACAGCTTGCTCGTTTTAGACGAGGTTGGCCGTGGGACGAGCACCTACGACGGCTTGTCGATCGCGTGGTCTGTTATTGAGTTTCTCTCTGAAAAAATCCGTGCAAAGACTTTGTTTTCCACCCATTATCACGAATTAACGGAGCTTGAAAACAAGCTGGACGGGGTTAAGAACTACAAAGTCACGGTAAAAGAATTCGACGGCGCCGTGGTGTTTTTGCGTAAAATTGCGCGAGGCGGGGCGAATCGTAGCTTTGGTATCGAGGTTGCGGCGCTAGCGGGCGTGCCGAAGGAAGTTACTTATCGCGCAAAAAATATTTTGCGTGCGCTTGAGAAAAACGATATTGCGCGTGGAAAAATCCAAATGGAAATCCCCGTGGAGGAAGAAAAAGAAGAACGCCGTTTGACGGAGGTAGAGCGTATTTTATTGGAAACCGATTTAAATACTTTGTCGCCGATGCAAGCGTTGATGTTGCTTAGCGATTTGAAAGAACAGTTGCAAGAGGAGAAGTGAGATGGCAAAAATCAATATATTGCCTGCACAGGTGTACAACCGTATTGCGGCGGGGGAAGTTATTGAAAGACCTTGTTCCGTTGTGAAGGAGTTGGTAGAAAATGCCATCGACGCAGGGGCAACGGAGATTGAAATTTACGTCGAAAACGGCGGTACGCAGCTTATCCGCGTCGTGGATAACGGCTCGGGTATCGAACGGGAAGATTTGCAATCCGCCTTTGCGCCGCACGCGACTAGCAAGATAAAAAAAGCGGAAGATTTAGAAAATATTTTAACCCTTGGTTTCCGTGGGGAAGCGGTTGCTTCGATTGCTTCCGTTTCCAAAATGACGATTATTTCCAAATGCGAAAACGCGAAATGTTATTCGTTGACGTCCGACGGCGGAAAATTGGGCTTGATCACGGAAACGGCGGGCGAAAAGGGCACGGACGTACGGGTAGAGGCGCTGTTTTTTAACGCGCCCGTTCGCTTGAAGTTTTTAAAATCGGAAAAGGGCGAGGAGGCGGAAATTACCAACTTCGTTTCCCGCTTTATCCTTAACCGCGCGGATATTGCTTTTTCTTACTACGTCAACGGAAAGAAAGTATTGCAATCGTTCGGTGGCGGCGATGAAGAAGCGTTCGTTTGCGTATACGGCGCGTCGGCGCTTCGTCAATGCTTTAAAATTGATACCGAAAAACACGGTATCCGTATCCGTGGGTATATTGGCAACCAGAATTTTTCAAAACCGAATAAAAGCTATCAAAGCCTGTTTTTAAACGGTAGATATATCGTCAACGCGACCCTTTCGGCGGCGATTTCTAATGCGTATTCGAGTTATTTGATGAAACGGCAATATCCTTTCTACGTATTGCATATCGATATGCCGGGGGAGGCGGTGGACGTTAACGTGCATCCCAACAAAGCGGACGTTCGTTTTGCCAACAATCAAATTATATACGGTTGCGTCTATTCGGTAATTTCCGCGATTTTAGACGGACACACGAAGGCGCTTGACTATCTCGTGCAAGACGAACCCTCGGAACCTTTGGTGGAAAAAACCGCCCCCAAAGAGCAAAAAACGAAAAATGAAGAAGGGGTTTTACCGCAAGAGGAAAAGAAATTTGGATTTGCGACCTTTACCTACGAACAGGCGTTAAAAGAATTGGAAAAAACTTCGCCTGCCTTTGCCGCGCACAAAAAGGACGGAGACGTGCCTTTTAAAGAGGTGTCGAAAGGGTATATCCCCATCTCCGAGTTGGATAAATTGAGTACGGAAAAAAGCGGTGCGGAGAAATTGCACGAACAGTTCCCCGATTTATTCTTTAAAAAGGCTTCGTTTGGGGTAGAATCGCCAAAAGGAAAAGAAACGAAACAAGAGGACGTCTTTGCGGAAAACAAACGCTTTTTAGAAGAGATTGATAAAAAGAAAAAACAAAACCGCATCGATATTCGTACTTGCCGTTACGTGGGAAAACTGTTTAATACCTATCTTTTGTACGAACGCGAGGACGAGGTGCTCGTTATCGATCAACACGCCGCGCACGAACGCTTGGTGTACAATCGTTTAAAAGAAAAAATGGAAAACAGAAAAATCGTAAAACAACCGATGCTGCTTCCTTATACGATTGAATTAAACGCCTTTGAAAGCGAGTTTATCCGTGAACGTTATGACGAAATTCGAGCGATGGGCTTTGATATCGACGAGCCAGAGGAGAAACGTTTTAGGGTTTCGGCGGTACCGAGCGATTTACAAGGTTTGGATTTATACGTATTTTTCAACGATATTTTAGGACAGGTCAACAGCTTCCGTTCGATAAAAATCGAAGAACTTTTAAAAGATAAGTTGGCGCTTTCCGCTTGTAAAGCGGCGGTAAAGGGCGGTATGGATTTGACTCGTCAAGAAATCGACGCATTGTTTGAAATGATGGACGGGGATATGGGTATGAAATGCCCGCACGGCAGACCCGTCGTAGTAAAACTCAGTCGTGTTGAACTGGAAAAAATGTTTAAGAGGATCGTTTGATGGCGAAGGTATTGGTAATTTGCGGGGCGACGGCTTCGGGAAAAACCGCCTTGTCGTTGGCGTGTGCGCGGCGTTTTAACGGGGAGATTATCTCTGCGGATTCGATGCTCGTTTACCGTGGTTTGGATATCGGCACGGCGAAACCGAGCGTAGAAGAACGCGGCGGAATTTCGCATTATATGATCGACGTCGTCGAGCCGACGAAAGGCTTTTCCGTCAGTGAATACGAGGCGGAGGCATTGCCGATTATCAGCCGTTTGCTTGCCGAGGGAAAGACCCCGATTATTTGCGGCGGTACGGGGTTTTATATCAACGCTTTGCTATATAAAAGTCAATTTGGAAACGTGGGTGCAAACGAGGAAATTCGTGCGAAATACGAGGCGTTGGCAATAGAGCGAGGCAAGGAATACGTACATGCGCTATTGCGTGAAAAAGACCCGATTAGCGCGGAAAAATTGCATTATAACGACGTAAAAAGGGTGATACGCGCTTTGGAAATTTACGAGGTAACGGGCAAAGCAAAATCTTTGCAAGCAGATACGCTAATTCCTCGTTTTGATTTTACAGCGGTGTCGATTGGGTATCCTCGCGAGCAGTTGTATACTCGTATTGGCTTGCGTGTGGACGAGATGTTTGCGCAAGGGCTTGTGGACGAGGTGAAGGCTCTGTTAAACAACGGTGTGGACGAAAGTATGCAATGTATGCAAGGGATTGGCTATAAAGAGATTGCCGAAGGGCTTAGGATTGGCGCGACGGAAGAGGAAATGAAAGAACTTGTAAAAAAGAACACCCGCAATTACGCAAAACGGCAGGAAACCTTTTTTAAGCGTATGAAAAATCATACGGTTCTCTCGCCTCAAAACGCTACGGCGGACACGGTGGCAACCCTTTTATAATCAACGGTAAAAAAGGAAGAAAGGAAATACTATGACGGTAGAACAATGTATAAAACAAAGCGAAGAAGCGCTTTCCAAGCAGTTTGCTTTGGCTGATGAAATCAGCGAATACAATCAGGAAAAGGTTTTAAAAGCATTTAATAAGCACTCGATTGCAATTCGGCATTTTAACCCTAGTACGGGGTACGGTTACGGCGACGAGGGTAGATTCGTTCTCGGCGACGTCTTTGCCGAAGCGTTGGGGGCAGAATCGGGTATCGTTTCGCCTGCGCTTCTTAGCGGTACGCACGCTTTAACGGTAGCGCTTTTCGGTGTTTTGCGCACGGGGGATGCGGTTTTATCCGTTTCGGGTATGCCCTACGATACGATCCGTGGCGTTATTTACGGAGAGGGAAACGGGTCTTTAAAGGATTTTGGGATTTCCTTCGATTGCGTAGACTTGGACGAAAGCGGAAAGTTTAACAAAGCACAAATCGAAAAGGACGTGCTTCGTTTGGGAAAAGCGTTAAAGATGATTTATATCCAACGTTCTCGTGGCTACGAGCTTCGCGATGCGTTTACGGTTGCGGAAATCGGCGAGATTTGCGATTTTGTTCGCGGACTTGGGTTCACGGGCTGTATTTTCGTCGATAACTGTTATGGGGAGTTCGTGGAAAAACAAGAGCCCTGCGACGTCGGTGCGGACGTGGCGGTGGGCTCGTTAATCAAAAACCCGGGCGGTGGTTTGGCGCCGACGGGAGGATATATCGTAGGCAAAGAAAAATACGTCGATCTTATCGGCAGACGTTTGACGGCGCCCTCAATTGGCAACGAAGTCGGGTCGTACGCGTACGGCTGGCGGGTTTTCTATCAAGGCTTGTTTATGGCGCCGCACACCGTGAATCAAGCGGTCAAAGGCAGTCTTGTCATTGGGAAATGTATGGAAACTTTGGGCTATGAAAACTTTCCGAAGCTGGATAAAACGCCTGCGGATATTACTAGAGCTATTCGTTTTGATACGGCAAAGCAGCTTTGCGATTT
>JAZUCW010000036.1:0-2325 GCA_045639305.1 Candidatus Scatosoma sp. | reverse complement strand
GACCGCTTGGCCTCCGACTTTGTAGTTGTGCTGAATGAAATCACGCACGTCTACTTCGTCATCGCACCATTTACCGGGAACGAATCCCTCCCAACCTTTGTATTGCATCATATCAATAACTCCTATCAATAATTTTATTCTTTTTCGTATATATCAACCCGTTTTCCCTCTTTTAAACAAAGTTTAAAAAAGTTGACGGAAGTTGTTTCTTATTTTGCCTTGCGTTCTTCCAGCTTTGCGTCCATCCAAAGTTCTAAAATCTCTTCCGGTTGGAAACCCGAACAACGGGCGAAAATTTCGCCGTCTTCCACGAGCAAAATCGTCGGCACTTTTTCCACTCCCCATTCTTCCATCAAATCAAGCGTCGTATAGTCCGCCTCTACGTGCACCAACCGCACGTCGCTTCTATCGTCGCAAATGGATTTTAAAACGGGCATCAACGTCAAACAGTTTGCGCAAGATTCGCCGCTGATTTCCACGCAACAAAGCCCTTTTAATTGTTCTTTATAATTCTTTACGTCCATTATCTACCTTCACAAAGTATCCGCTTTGCGTTTAATACCTTTTCTTTCGAGGGTGCAGCCACACCCTTCAAAGGATACTCCAAGCCCAACTTTTCGTATTTTACCGTACCCATCGTGTGATAGGGCAAAACCTCTACCTTTTCCACGCTGGAAAGCCCGTCGATAAACGCGCGCGTACGCTCTAAAACGTCTTCCTCGTCGGTAACGCCAGGCAAAATCACCTGCCGTATCCAAGTCGGTTTGTTATGTTCGCTTAAAAACTTTGCAAACGCCAACGTATGCGCGTTGCTTTGTCCCGTCAATTTCTTGCACGCCTCGTCGTCGATGTGTTTGATATCGAGCAAAAACAAATCGGCAACTTCCAAAAGCTTTTTATGTTTCTCCACGCTGAGAACGGAATCGGGATTAAAGGTAATCCCCGAGGTGTCCACGCAGGTGTGTATGCCTTTGGTTTTTAACAAGGTGAACAGCTCGATTACGAAATCAATCTGCAAAAGCGGTTCGCCGCCCGTAACCGTTACGCCGCCCTTGTCCCCAAAATAGTTTTTATAGCGAAGTACCCGCGAAGCAACGTCTTCCACGGTATATTCGGGCGCGTCTGCCCCCCAAGTATCGGGATTATGGCAATATTGGCAACGCAATGGGCAACCCTGCAAGAAGACCACGAAACGAATACCAGGTCCGTCTACGGTGCCGAAAGATTCGAATGAATGAATACGTCCCGTCAAGGTACCCTCCTTTTATCCGCTTGCCTTCTTAGGAGAAGAAATCGACTTTCTTTCACTCCACATAGCATTATAGCAAATAAAGCCCTTTTTGTCAAGTCTTTCAGAATAATTTTTCCCGTTCTTTCAAATTTATCCCCGTAGGGGATTTTTGGAAACCAAGAGAAAGGGTCGCGGCGTTTCGCCGCCACCCTTTCTAACATCAAAAAAGGAGTTTAACACGTCTTGTAAGCGTAATTTTCCGTCGGCGAATCTTATTCCGACTTTGCGCACCTATTATACAACATATTTCTCCTAATTTCAATACCTTTTTGGAAAATTTTTCAAACTTTTTTTACGAACGGAAAATCAGCAGCTTTCTACCCAAGTAATTGAGGACTAACACGATACAAGTCATCACGATTTTTGCAATCCACTCTTTCCACGGAAGGAAGAGTTCTGCACGCTGAAAAAGCACGACGTCCGGCAAAAGATGCACGAGCAGCAACACTCCCAATTCGGTTACCATTAGCCCAAACAAACCTATTAAGGTAAAAATCAAAAAGGCGCGTTTCGTCTTTACTTTCTTTTTATCCTTTACCGCGCGAAAAACGAAAGAAACGGAAAGCAGCCAATTGATAAGCAGTCCCACCAAAAACCCAAGCGCCGTCGCGATTGCCAACGAGAAAAAATTCCACGCACCGTCAAAAAGGTTTGCGGGCAATAACCACGCTCGAAACAAATAGAAGATAGCATAGTCGGCAGCCGTTGCCAACCCGCCAACCAAAAGAAAACGCAAAATCTCAAAAAGCACTTCTCTTTTCGTCTGCGACGGATTTTTTTCGCGCATTTCCATAGTCTTCCTCCTATCCGTTTTCTTTATTATATCACACCACGTACCCGTTGTCAATACTTCAACTCGTACCTGCCCCGCCCATTTTTACAAAAAACGCTCTTTGGCGTGAACCAAAGAGCGTTTTTTACATTAGTTTTCTGCCGTTTCTTCCGCAGTTTCTTCTGCTTGAGAAGCCTTTGCGGAGGCATTGTAACCGCCGATATATTGAGGTGCAATCGTCTTATACGACTTTGTACCCGTA
>JAZUCW010000035.1:0-4110 GCA_045639305.1 Candidatus Scatosoma sp. | reverse complement strand
GCGGCGGCGTCCTGTGGGGGGGAAATCGAGGTTGACGGGATCTCTAGTGAAAACGTTGCCGCCCTTTTACATAAACTGCGTGAAAATGGTTGCAAAATACATATAAAAAATGATAAAATAGTATTGTCGAGCACGGGGGAGTTGAAATCCGTCGATATGGTAGAGACGATGCCCTTCCCGGGGTTTCCAACGGATTTACAGGCGCAGTATTCTTCGCTTTGCTGTACGGCAAACGGGTCTACCTTGATCGTGGAAAACCTCTTTGAAACCCGTTATCGCTACGCTGCGGAATTAAAACGCATGGGTGCAGATATCACGGTGCGTGACCGCACGGCGTTAATTCGCGGGGTGAAAAAATTGCACGGGGCAAGCGTAACAGCCGGGGATTTACGCGGCGGCGCGGCGCTCGTAATTGCCGCTTTGCGGGCGGAAGGGAAAAGCGTTGTGATGGATCTTTCCCATATCGACAGAGGATACGTAGATATGGAAGGAAAATTGAGGAAACTCGGTGCAAAAATTCGAAGAATAAAGATATAATTTTTGTGAAAGATAATTACGTAAGAGGAAACTTATGCGAAAAAAACTTTTAGTGATTACGTTGACGGCGTTGCTTTTTTTGTCGGCTTGTTTTTTAGGGGTAACTGCGGTGTTCCGTGTGGACGTCGTTACGGTAGAGGGTATCGTCGTTTCTCCGCAGGCAAAGGCGGAAATAAGCAAGATTTCCCTTCGTCTCAACGAGGCGTATCAAGGGGATGGTATTTTATCTGCCGACGAATCGGAAGTAAAAGAGATTTTGAAGGATTTTCCCTATTTTCGGCTTACTTCTTTTAAAAAGGAATATCCAAACCGTATTCGTGTTGAGATTACGGAAGACCAAGAAGTGTACGCGGTAGAGGGGCAAAAGGAAAACGAGTATTATATCCTTGGCGGAGACGGGACGATTTTAGAGGTGCGCAATTCGCCGTTGAATCGTTTGGATGGCGCGCCTAACGTGCTGATTAAAGGGCTTTTGCCTTCGGGGAAAAAAGGGGAAAAACTTTCTGGGGATGAACGTATAAAAACACTATTAACCTTTTTCTCTCGCATGGATTCGCGCTTGAACGGTTTTCGTGATAACGTCAAGATGGTAACCGTAACCGAATATAATCCCGAGTATACGATTGAAACGGCGGAAGGGGTTTTAATTTGCGTTGCCAACGCTTCGATTATGACGGAGGAAAAGGCGGATGCAGCAGTGCGTAAATACCTGTCCTTATCCGATCAAGAACGTCTGCACGGGAAGATTATGACGGGAGATAACGGCGAAAACGTCGTCGTTACCTATTCGGATAAGAATTTTTAAAAAATATTAGAAAAATATTAGAAAAAACATGCGTTTAAGCGTGTTTTTTTCTTTATGGTTATTGACTTTTTTTAGGAAAGGTTGTATAATTTAAGTAGGATTTTATCCTATTGGATAAATCGGGGTTACGGAGCGGAAAAACATGAAAAACGAAAGCGTTGCAATCTTGGACGTACGCTCGGGCGAGGTTTCTTTTTTACTCGGTTCGAAAGGCGTCAACAATACCTTTGTGTTTAGCGGCAGCGATACGAGGACGTACGAAGGATATTTTGTCGAAGGGTTTTTAGACGACTCCTCTTTCCGTCGCGCGGTCGTAGCGGCAATCACCACCGTTCGTCAGCATTACGAGGGGACGATTCACGAGGTGTACGTAGGCGTACCCTCGCCGTTCGTTTCGGTAAAGACGATAGGGCATACGATTTCCTTTCCCTCGAAAAGAAAAATTTCCGTACAAGACGTGGACGCTTTGTTTGAAAGCGGGTTAAACGCATTGATGTCAAACGGGCGCTGTATTCGTCGTTCTGCGATGTATTTGACGTTAGGCGACAACCGCAAATATTTTTCCGTGGACGAGCTGTACGGCGTTTCCACCAATATGTTAAAAGGCGCGCTTTGTTATTATTTTATTCATGAAGGATTCTATAACGCCGTTTCTGCGTTATTGCGCGATTTAGGGTTTCAAAAGGTGCATTTCCTTCCCTCGACGCTATCGCAAGCGTCGTATCTTATTTCGCAAGAAAAACGAAAAGGCTACGCCTTTATGCTGGACGTAGGATTTTTGACTAGTTCGGTTTCGGTTGTGTACGGCAACGGGTTGGTACACGAAGAATCGTTTAATTGCGGTACGGGCACGATTTTGGTTTCCCTAATGGAAAATCTGGGCATTGATTACACGACTGCGGAAGAAATTCTTGCCGCGGCGAATATTTCCGGCGGTAGTGTTCCAAAAGATATGCTTTGGACGACGGACGGAGAGGAAAAGAGCTTTTCCGTACGGCAAATTAACGATATTATCAAATGCGAATTGGACGTGCTTTGCGAACGGGTAGACGCGTTTATTGCTAGCCGTTATAAAGACAAGGTTTCTGCGGTGTTGACGGCGAACCCGATTTGCATTACGGGCGAGGGAATCGGTTCGATTAAAGGCGCAGCCGAGCATATTTCCCGTCGCTTGAATAGGTTGACGGAGATCGTGTGTCCCGATTTGCCGTATTATGATAAACCCGCATTTTCGTCGCGTATCGGATTACTCAGTACGGCGATAGGCGATATCAAACAAAATACTTTTTGGCAAAAAATTATCAACGCGTTTGGAGGAAAAAAGAGATGATGGATACTTACGGACAATACGGATATGCCGAAACGCCCGCGCAAGAATATGGTGAAAACAACCTTTCTGGGGTTGCAAAAATTAAGGTTATCGGTGTTGGCGGCGCAGGAAATAACGCCGTGGATAGATTGATCGAATCGGGGTTAAAGAGCGCGGAATATATCGTCGTTAATACGGACAACCAAGCCTTGGCTCGTTCTCGCTCGAACCGTCGTATTCAGATTGGGGTACAGCTTACGAAGGGGTTAGGCGCAGGCGCGGACCCTACGGTAGGAAAAGCGGCGGCAGAAGAAAATAAAGAACAAATTCAAGAGGCGTTAAAGGATACCGACCTGCTCTTTATTACCGCGGGTATGGGCGGTGGTACGGGTACGGGTGCCGCTCCCGTGATTGCAAGAATTGCCAAAGAAATGAAGATTTTGACGGTGGCGGTCGTAACGATTCCTTTCCAATTTGAAGCCAAAAAACGTATGGATAACGCCATTATGGGGATTGAGGAATTGCGTAAATGCGTCGATTCGATTATTACAATTCCCAACGACAAAATTCGCGAAGTTGTACCCAAAGGAACTTCCTTTGCCGATGCGTTAAAGGTTGCGGACGAAGTGCTCCGTCAAGGTATTCGCGGTATTGCGGAACTGATTGTAAAGCCTTCTCTTATCAATCTCGATTTTGCCGACGTAAAAACGACCTTAAAAGGCCGTGGGCTCGCGCATATGGGGATCGGTGTAGCGAAGGGTGAAAAACGCATTTTCGACGCCGTTCGTTGCGCTGTATGCAGTCCTTTGCTTAATACGACTATTGAGGGGGCTAGTTCGGTTATTCTCAACGTTATCGGTGGCAACGATTTGTCGCTGGACGAGGTTATTACTGCGGCGGATTTGGTAAAGGGCGTTATCGACTATTCCGCAAACGTTATTTTCGGCGCTTGTATTGACGAGGGAATGTCGGACGAGGTGGAAGTCGTTATCATTGCAACCGGCTTTAACAATCTGCAAAACGGTTTTGGGTTCGATCCGCAAAATTCTTCTATTCGCCAAGCTTCCGCGTTGGCGCAAAAGATAGACGGCGTATATACGAACCGTGAAAACTCGTCTTTTGGTGAGCCGTTGCCCGTCATTCAACAGCAATATCCCGCGCAGGGCGCACAGGACGTAAACGTGCCTTATGCGCAGCCTGTACAGCCTATCCAACCGATAGCGCCTATCGCATTCGAGCCGGACGATCCTATTCCTGATTCAGCGGAAACGACGGATAAAAAACATCGTCCTCGCTTTGTCGACAGATTGATGCGCCGTACGGATGAGGAAAAGTAAATACGAACAAAAATATAAAATCGGCGTTTGTATAAACAAGCGCCGATTTTTTTACAGAGAAAGAGCACCCGCCTTGCGCGAATGCCCTTTCGAGGAAGAATAAATCAGATATGAGGATAAAC
>JAZUCW010000034.1:0-9484 GCA_045639305.1 Candidatus Scatosoma sp. | reverse complement strand
AGCGTTGTCTTCGTCTGCGGATTCTTCAGCAGCAGCTTTCGCTTGCTTCTTTTCCTGCGCTTTCGCCATTCTTGCGTCTTTTCTTGCTTGCGCCTTCATTTCCTTCGTTACGATACGAGCCGCATCAATTTGTGCGCGCATTTCTGCGGGTGTAGGAGGCACGAACGCCGAACCTTCCGCATTTTCTTCGATAACTTCGTAGCCTTCGTCTCTTTCGAGCAAGGAAGCTTCCGTTTCGCCGTCGAAAAGGTGTACGTGGTGCGCGTCGAAAGCAAGTTCGATAACGTCGTTAAGCGCAACGATTGCACGGCTGGAAATCTTTGCGATCATCTGCGTGGAGTTGTCGATAATCGACGCTTCTTTGCCTTCGTGATCAAGTTCGCAATAGATTTGCGTTTCTGCACCGAGTTTTTCGATAACTTCGATACGAGCCTGTACAACGGTGTCGGGCGAGTTGGAGATAAACATCTGATCTTGATGGATATCTTCGGGACGAACGCCGAGCGTTACGATCTTACCGGTATCAAGATATTCGTTGATGTTCTTAATTCTTGCAGCAACGCTCTTAGGAAGAAGAATCTTATTGTTGCCGGTGAAGTTCACGTAAATTTTACCTGCTTCGCTGGTCAAGGTTGCTTCTTTGAAGAAGTTCATCTGAGGGGTACCGATGAAGCTTGCAACGAAAAGGTTTACGGGATAATCGTACAAGTTCTGAGGGGTATCTACCTGCTGCATGAAACCGTCTTTCATAACGACGATTCTCGTACCCATCGTCATAGCTTCGATCTGGTCGTGCGTAACGTAGATGAACGTCGTAGCAAGACGAGCGTGAAGCTTGGAAATTTCCGTTCTCATCGAAGCACGGAGTTTTGCGTCGAGGTTGGACAAAGGTTCGTCCAAAAGGAATACCTTAGGTTCACGAACGATCGTACGGCCGAGCGCAACACGTTGTCTTTGACCACCGGACAATGCCTTGGGTTTTCTGGAAAGGTAGTCGGTGATACCGAGGATTTCAGCCGCAGCCTTAACCTTCTGATCGATGACTTCCTTGGGTACTTTACGAAGTTTCAAACCGAACGCCATGTTGTCGTAAACGGTCATGTGGGGATACAAAGCGTAGTTCTGGAATACCATCGCGATATCTCTGTCTTTAGGAACAACTTCGTTTACGAGTTTCCCGTCGATATAAAGTTCACCGCTGGAAATTTCTTCCAAACCTGCGATCATACGAAGGGTCGTAGATTTACCGCAACCGGAAGGTCCTACGAGTACGATGAATTCCTTATCTCTGATATCGAGACAGAAATTGAATACTGCTTGTACGCCCGAAGGGTATACTTTGTTAATGCCTTTCAGCAAAAGTCCTGCCATAATCTTTTTCCTCCTAAGGGATTATCATTTTTTCATTACTACTATTTTACAACATTTCAATTTTTTTTACAATGGGCAAAATCACCAAACTTGCCCCACTCTATTGTCTATTTTGTACAAGGAAAACGCCGCGCGGCCTTATTTTGCCTTACGGCAGCACTTTTCCCGTTGCCGCATATAAGGCGTACCACTCTTCTCTCGTCAAGGTAATATCCCCCGCTTTGCACAATTCCTTCATACGCTTAGGCGAAGTCGTGCCCGTAACGACCTGCTTAAAGGCGGGGTGGCGCAATATCCAAGCAAGCGCAATCGCCGAAGCCGAAGCATCGTATTTTTCCGCCAGCTCGTCCAGCTTTGCGTTCAGTTTCGGGAATTTCTCATCCCCTACGAACACCCCTTCAAAGAACCCGTACTGCAAAGGCGACCAAGCCTGCAAGGGAATTTTCCGAAGACGGGCGTATTCCATCGCGTCGCCTGCGCGGGTAACCGATTCGTCCTTTTCCATATTGACGTTAAACCCTGCGTCCACGGGCAAGGTATGTCCTAAGGAAAATTGCATTTGGTTCGCCACGATTTCTATTCCGCTCGATTTAAATAATTTCATCTGCATTGCGGAGAAATTGCTTACGCCAAAAGCGCGCACCTTGCCTTCTTCTTTGAGTTGTTCGAAAGCGTCTACGACCTCTTCCGTTTCCACCAAAGTATCGGGACGGTGCAAAAGCAGCACGTCGATATATTCGGTATTGAGGCGTTTCAAACTCCCCTCGACGGAAGAAAGAATATAGTCTTTCGAAAAATCAAACATCCCGATTTTTCCATCCGAATTTCTACGAATCCCACACTTCGTTTGCAAAATATAATTTTTTCTCTGCACGCCCAAATCGCGCATCGCCACGCCGAACACTTTTTCGCAGTTTCCCCCGCCGTAGATATCGGCAAGATCGAAGGTATTCACCCCTGCACTCATCGCTTGTACGATCGTCTTTTCCGTCTGCGCCAAGGGCTTGTCACCAATCCGCATACAGCCCATCACGACCGCCGACGAAGGCATATTTCCAAGATTGCAATATTTCATAAGGTTTTCCTCCCTTTCCTATTCCTATTTAAAAAATCCCTATTCGGCAAACGGAGCGTAGTATTCCGCCCCTTTTTCCAAACGTACTCTGCCCTGCATATAATCGACGAGTTCCTTGCAAAACCCGTCCGCCTCGCTTTTTTTCACGGCGACTTGAAAGCAGACTTTTTCTCCGTAATCCGTGGAAAGTAGGGTACAGGTATGCGTTGAAAGGTATTTTTGCACCCCGTCTATCCCCGTGTAGTCCACCTCGATACGCCACTGTTGACACATCTCCAAAACACGGATATCCGCCCCGTCCAAATTTTCCGCAGCCGAGGACGAATAGGCGCGTACCAGCCCGCCTGCCCCCAGCTTGATTCCACCGAAATAGCGCACCACCGCCACCGCGGTTTCAAACAACTTTTTGTTTTTTAATACCTCTAAAATCGGGACCCCTGCCGTGCCCTGCGGTTCGCCGTCGTCGGAAAAACGCTGCAAATTCCCCGTTTTATCCGCGATAAACGCATAGCAAACGTGGGTCGCAAGCGAGTGTTTCCCCCGAATCTCCGCAATAAACGCGCGGGCTTCCTCCTCGCTTTCCACGTGCGCAGAGTAGGTCAAAAAGCGGGATTTTTCAATTATTTTTTCACTTTCGTAACGGGCAAACACCGTCCGCACCGATTTTTCCACGCTTTTCTCCTTTCTCTTTTTCTTTTTATTATAACACGCATAGCCCCATTTGTCAAGAAAGGGAGCGACAAAACCGTCGCTCCCCTTTATTTCTTATATTATACCTGCGGAACTTCAATCGTCGGCACGCTATAATCGAAAACAAATTCGTAATACATCCCTTCGTCCAATCCCGAAGGCACTACTTCCAACTTGATAAGCTTTCCGCCTTCAAAATACGCCCAATACGAGCACTCATCCACTGTGTACGTATAGAACTTTCCATCTTCGTCGTAGGTTGCGTCTTCCAGATTTTCACAGCCTTTCACGTATTCGCCGTGTCCGCCCATCGTCGTTGCAGAGTTCAACAAATAATCCCAAGGTCTGTACGAGGCGCCCGTGCGGTGTTCTTTCGTCCAAGCCTTGCCTGGTTCTTTCATATACGCGTAAATTTCCCCGTCTTCCGCCATTTCGTATACCTGATCGTAGTAGGGCATCGACGTATAAATCAAATTTTCCGCAACGCGTACTTCCCAAACGAGCGCAGGATCTTCCACGCCGTCTTGTTTAATGGTAAAGTAAATCGTACGAGAGTCTTCACTCTTGGGCGCAACCAAAGCCCAAGCCTCCTCCCAAGCCTCTTGCGTTTCGATTTCCGTCGAAACAACGAGGGTAGCGTTCGGCAACGTCAACGCCTCCACCGTATAATCGTAGGAAACCTGCCAAGTCATATTAAATATCTCAAAGCTGTTTTTAACGACCTTTCCGTCTTCGAATTGGATAAAGAAATCACTATACAAGACTTCTTCCCCCACGCTTTCCGCCACGTAGCCTTTCAGCTCCGCGTTGTAAGTAAACTCCTCGAAAACGTAAAACTCGGTAATATCGTACAAATCTTCAAAGTACGACGTATATTCCTCTTGGGGAATGGCAGATTTAAACCATTCTTCGCCCGATTTTTCGTAAGCGTAATACTTGCCGTCTTCTTTCGAGAAATACCGTTCCGGTGCGCCCACCGTTCCAATCTTCAAAATATCGCCGTCGATCGTGTACACCTCCCACGAACCTTGTCCCGATACGGTATAGGAAAATTGTTCCAAATCAAATTGCAGCGCGCTTTCCCATTCCGCTTTCGTTACCTCATAGGATTCGGCAGGCGTTTCGCCGCCTCCCGTACCGCCGCCGTTGTTACCCTTATCTTCCGTGTCTCCGCAAGCAGCGAATCCAAGCGTCGCGCAAAGCGCAAGCAAAGCAATTAAAGATTTCTTCATAGGTTTTCTCCTTTCTTAATTTTAAGTATATTTTGAGTATATTTTTATTATAACACGTGCAGAGTCTCTTGTCAACCCTTTCCCTTCTTTTTAAAAGCAAACCGCCCTTACGATAAGGACGGTTTATAAGCTTATTTTACGATAATTTTTAAATGTACTTTTTTGCCTTTATGCAAAACGAACTCCTCGCTAGGGATCGGCATATTGGGGTCGACGACTTTGGTTTCGTCCACGGCAACACCGCCCTGTTCGATCAATCTTCTTGCTTCGCCCTTCGATTTTGCAACGCCCGCCGCTACCATCGCGTCTACCACGGTCGCAACGCCCGTTACTTCCTTGGTCAAAAGCTCCGCCGCGCCGCCGCCGAACGCCGCCTTTGCCTGGCTTTGCGCAAGGCTCGCCTTTTCTTCGCCGTGCACTTCTTTCGTCAACTCGTACGCAAGCACTTCCTTCGCGTGATTAATACGTTCGTCCTTGTGCGCACAAAGCTCTGCGATTTGCTCCAAGGGCAGGAACGTCAAAAGCTTCATACACTTTTCCACGTCCGCGTCGTCGATGTTTCTCCAATATTGATAGAACTCGTACGGGGTCGTCTTATTTTCGTCCAACCAAACCGCGCCCTTTGCCGTTTTCCCCATCTTCTTGCCGTCCGAAGTCGTCAAAAGGGTAAACGTCATCGCGTACGCAGGCGCTTGTTCCTTTCTTCTAATGAGGTCCGCGCCCGCCAAAATATTGCTCCATTGGTCGTCGCCGCCAAGCTCTAACTGACAGCCGTATTTTCTGTACAATACGAGGAAATCGTAGCCTTGCATCAACATATAGTTAAATTCGAGGAAGGAAAGCCCGCGTTCTAAACGCTGCTTAAAACATTCCGCCGTCAACATTCTGTTTACGGAGAAATGCGTACCGATTTCACGCAAGAAATCGATATAGTTCAAATCGAGCAGCCAATCACCGTTATCTACGATAATCGCGGCGTTTTCACCCTCGAAATCGATAAAGCGGGCCATCTGCTTTTTAAAACATTCAACGTTGTGGCGAATGGTTTCTTTCGTCATCATCGAACGCATATCCGTTCTGCCCGACGGGTCGCCGACCATCGCCGTACCGCCGCCGATCAAGATAATGGGCTTATGCCCCGCCTGCTGCATGTGGTGCATCGCGATAAGCTGCATAAAATGCCCGACGTGCAGCGAATCCGCCGTGGGGTCGAACCCGATATAGAAAGGCACGCTCTCCTTACCTAATTTTTCGTACAACTCTTCCTCAAACACCGTTTGTTTGACGAACCCTCTCGCACGGAGCGTATCCATTACGTTTGCCATCTGTACATTCTCCTTTTCCTAAAAAGGCTTTCGCCTTTACTTTGCTTACCTTTCTACTTTACACTTTTCCCCCTTTTTTGTCAAGCGTTTTGCTAATATTTCCACAGATATCCCGCAAATCCTTACGCGAACGCGCGCAAAGGCGGCAGAATACTCTCCCCGCCGCCGCAAGGGAAAATCAACGCCGCGTACAGCTCGGCAACGGCGTCTTCTTTCGTCTTCTCCTGCAAGCGTTTTTTCAGCTCCGCATTGTACGCCGCGTTTTTTCTCTTTGCTCTTTTTACTTCCATTTCTTGGATATATTCGTCAAAATTCGTCATAATTTCCCGTCCTTTTTTCCTTTGATATCTAGATTTTAGCACGGAAAACTTGACAACATCTGTCATATATGATAAAATATTTTTAACTTTTTAGGAGTATTTTTATGAAATTTGCAATTTTGGTGTCCATTTTGTTCGACCTTTTGGCAAAGCGCAAAATTACGGCGAGCTACCTTGCCGAAAAACACGAAATCTCTAGGCGCACCGTCTATCGGTATATCGACCTGCTTTCCTTGACCGTACCCGTCTACGTCAAACAGGGCAGAGACGGCGGTATCTGCATTTCCGACAATTATAAACTGCCCGTCGGCTTTATGACGATGGAAGAATACGAAGCGGCAATCGAAGCGTTGGCTACTATGTATTCGCAGCTCCCCCAAGAACGGTTTTTAGCGGCAAAGCGCAAGCTTTCCGCGCAAGCAAAAGCCGAAGCGCGCGACCTTACTTTGTCGGGCGATATGGGCAGCATCTTGGTAGACGGCGGCACTTGGGGGGATACCCATACCTTTTCCGATAAAATACGGCTCGTAGAGGAGTGTTTGAAAAACCATACCGTTCTTGAAATCGAATACCACTCCCGCGCAGGCGAAAAAACGAGAAGAAAAATCGAACCGCACGTGCTTGTGTACAAGCAAAGCGTGTGGTACGTGTTTGCCTTTTGCCATAAACAGCGCGCCTTTCGGCTTTTCCGTCTGGGCAGAATTTTCTCCGCCGTCAAAACGGAAGAAAGTTTCCACCCCCGTCCCTTTACCCGCGAGGATATTCCCTTACAGTATTGGACGAGCGAAAAGACGGTAACGGCGCAGTTCGAAATCAGTCAAGAATCCTTTGCCGACGCGCAAGACTGGTTGGGCGTGGAAAATATACACCTCGTTTCCAACCGTTGGCTTGCCGAAGTTACCCTGCCCGACGACGAAACGCTGGTGCGGAAAATCGTCAGTCTTGGCAAGGGAATCAAAGTCTTGACCCCGCCCGAGCTTGCCAAGCGGGTTGCCCTCGAAGCGCAAGCCGTCGCAGATATGTATAAGTAAGCTTTCAAAACGCTATCCGCCCCCGACCGTTTCGGTCGGGGGCGGAAGTTTTTACTTTTCACTTTTTAAATCTCCTTCCACGCATAGATATATTGCGGATAACGGAAAGCTTGCTACGTCTATCAGTTTTTCTAAACACGGACAGTTTGCCGCGGTTTTATCGAATATTTGAAAAAAAGCGCGGCTATACTATAGTAAGGTCGTTTTTTCGGAGGGGGAAATGAAGAAAATATTATTCACTGGCGGAGGGAGCGCAGGACACGTTATCCCTAATATCGCCCTAATGGAAGAGCTGTTGAAAAGCGGCAACGTAGACGTTGGGTATATGGGCACGGACGGTATTGAAAAGGAAATTATCACGGGACAAAAAATCCCCTATTATCAAATCGAGTGTCCAAAACTGATACGCGGGGGCGGCTTTCACGGCTTGAAACGGAATTTGAAAATTCCGTTCGCCTTTTCCCGCGCAGTAAAAAAAGCGAAAGCGGGATTAGAAACCTTTCAACCCGACCTCGTGTTTTCCAAGGGCGGGTACGTGGCTTTGCCCGTTGTCTTTGCCGCGCGAAAACTAAACATCCCCTGTTTTGCCCACGAAAGCGATTTTTCCGCGGGGCTTTCCAACCGTCTTTCTGCACGCAAATGCGAACGGGTTTTTACTTCCTTTCCCGAAACGGCGGACAAAATCCCGCACGGGAAATACAGCGGACCGCCGATTCGCGCCTCGATTCTCTCTGCGCACCGCGCCAAGGCACGGCAAGAATTGGGAATTCCCTTTCCCGATAAAGTGTTGCTCGTCTTCGGCGGGGGGAGCGGGAGTGCGGCGATCAATAACGCCGTACGAAGACATTTGAAAACGTTGACGGAGAAATATACGATTTTGCACGTCTGCGGCAAAGGCAACGCCTTGCAAAGCAATATAAAAAATTATATTCAAATAGAATTCGTTACGGACATGGGTACGGCGTACGCGGCGGCGGACCTTGTTTTGGCGCGTGCGGGCGCGGGCACGGTTTTTGAAATTTTGGCAACGAAAAAACCCTCTTTGCTTATTCCCCTAACCGGGCAAACGCGTGGGGACCAAAAGCAAAACGCCGAGTATTTTAGACGGCGGGGATTGTGTCGGGTATTGCCGCAAAACCGCCTAAACGAGCTGCCCAAGGCGGTGGACGAGGCGTTTGACGATAAGCGTATGGTGTCCAATCTCTATGAAAACCGTTTTGCCGAGGGCAACGAGAATATTTTGCGGGAAATAAAAAAACGGCTGGGAATATGAACCGCAACGCCTATCGTTTGCCCGCCTATCGACCGAAAAAACGCACAAAAAAAAGACGAAAGCGAAAGCTCGTCTTTATCCTACTTATTTCTTTCGTTTTATTAATTTTATTGTTTATCTATTTCCAACGCAATGTAACCCGCGTTTTGATTTCCATCAGCGAAGCGACGATGCGCGCCTGTACGACGGTTGCCGTCAACGACGCCGTGTATTATACGCTCAGCGACGAAATGCGCTATGAAGACCTCGTTACCCTGACCCGCAACGAGGCGGGCGAGATTCTATCCCTTTCAGCCAACCCTTTAAAAATCAACAAGATTGCGCGGGATACCGCCTCGATTTCCCAATCGAATTTGAAAAATCTAAGTCTGAACGGAATCCCCGTCCCCTTAGGCGCGTTGACAGGGATTGAAGCCTTTGCGGGCTTGGGTCCGGATATTTATTTTCGTATCATCCCCGTCAGCAGCGTTACCTGCGCTTTTTCTTCCGAATTTGAAAGCGTGGGAATTAACCAGACTAAGCACTCGATTTACTTAAACGTGATTGCGGACATTAGTATCGTTATGCCCTCGCGCACGGAGAATTTTGCCGTAACCACGCAGATTTTGGTCGGAGAGTGGATTTTGCTTGGCAAAGTCCCCGATACCTATCTGCAATCGGATATTTTCGGCAATAAAACACCTTTATCGTAACTTTTTAAACGCGGTTTTCGCCGCGTTTTTTAATTTTTCTTACTGCGCGATTTAAAGAGCATTGCCATCAAAAACGAGAAAATAACGGCGGCGGAAATCCCTGCGCTGGCGGCGGACAACGCACCCGTAAACGCGCCGAAAAATCCCCTTTGCGCCCCTTTAATCCCGCCGTTTGCCAAAAGATAACCAAACCCCGAAATGGGCACGGTTGCGCCCGCGCCCGCAAAGTCGACGAGGTATTGATATAGCCCCAAGCCCTGCAAAACCACCCCCGACAGCATAAACACGACCAATATTTTGCCCGCCGTAAGGTCGGTGAAATTGATAACGATTTGCGCTATCATACAAATTCCGCCGCCAACGGCGAACGCCTTGATAAAATCCCAAAAAATCGGTAAAACCGTTTCCGTCATACTCTCCTCCTTACGCGTTTTCAATCGCCACGGCATGGCAAATACAAGGGATACTCTCCCCC
>JAZUCW010000033.1:0-6477 GCA_045639305.1 Candidatus Scatosoma sp. | reverse complement strand
CACTTTGTACTCAAAGTAAGCACTTCGTATGCGGCTTTGGGCGACTTTACCGTGCAATACAAAGCAGGTCTTACCCTTACGGGTGCAGACGGTACGCTTTACGAGTTGCAAAACGATACCGCTGTCTATGGTTGGACGAATGGTAATTTTGGCGAAGTACAGCTTTATACCCTTACGTTTGAAGGGGTAGAATCTAAATCTGTAATTAACGGCAGTGCGATTGGTGCGCTTCCCGCAGTGCCCGAAAAAGACGGTTACGTTGCGCTTGGTTGGGCAATCGACGGCGTAAGAATTTCTGCCGAAACCGTATATAACTACGGCGCAGATAAGACCGCGGTAGCCATCTATGCAAAAGACGTAGCGGATACGGTTTCGATTACAAACGGATCGTATAAAGAAGCGCAGTCTCTGTTTAAGATTGAACTGATTCCCTCGTCGGCGTTGACCTCAAATGGTTGGTGGAATATCTACGGCAGCAAGCTGATTGCGGCAAACAACGGCGTGGATATTATGAACTATATCTACGTGAACGGACAAAATATCCGTACGCTTTCGGATAATAACAGAGCGAACAATACCTATCCCGCAGGCGATGCAACGGGTTGGCTTACAAACAGCGACCAGTGTCGTCCCGTATTTGTGGAAACGAACGGGGAAGGTATTTGGGTAACGGTATTGCACGCATTCTCGGGTGAAGAATATACGGTTACCTTGAAGGCAGGCTTTGCGATTTTGACTTCGGACGGTGAAACCTCTATGATTACCGAAGACGTCAATGTTGTCGTAAAGGCAAGCGGTGCATCGATTATTAAAGAATACGTCCTTTCCTTTGCGGGTACGGATGAAACCGTAACCGTCATTGGCGGCAATGCAATCGGGGCTCTTCCCGTGCTTCCCGAAGTGGAAGGGGAAATCGTGCTCGGCTGGGCAATTGGTGGCGTTCTTATCGACGAAGACACTATTTATGACTTCGACAGAAACGAAACGGCGGAGCTTTTGTATGCGGAAAGATTCACCCTTACCTTTGACGGGACGTCTGATACGATGAGCGTCTACAGCGGTATGCCTATCGGCGAAATGCCCGCAGTGCCCGAAAACGCAGGGTACGTAGGGTATTGGACGATTGACGGCGTGAGAATTTCGTCTAACAGCATTTACAATTTCAAGGCAGACAAGACGGCTGTTGCCGCTTACGCAAAGGATATTACGAAGACGATTTACGTAGATTACCACCCCGAATTTGCGGGCGCTAGTACCGAAGTTGTTTTCGTGGTGCAAGAAGAAAGCGGTAAGTATCTTATACCTGCCGAAGGCGTGGCAGGCGTATGGAACTTTGGTTACAGCGATTATCAAGCGGCAAACAACGGCGTGGATATCTTAGAGTATATCTATATCAACGGCGAATCGGTTCGCGCGGCAGTAACGAAGAACAGCAACGATAATACGTATAAGGGCGATGCTGGTTGGCTTGCAAACGGCGGTTCTTGCGCTCCCGTATTTGTAGAAGCAAATGCTACGAGTGGTTTGTTTATCAGAATTTACACGGGTTACGCGAAAGAGTATTTTACCATCACGTTTAAAGCAGGTTTCTCTTTGATTAACGCGGAGGGTGCTACGGTATCCGTTGAAAATGACGTAACGTATAAATTTATCAACCAAACGGTAGGGAAGGGCGACTTTACCGACGCTGATTTGGATACGCTTAACGGAAAACCCGTTACCTTGATGAACGGTAGCGAAACCTACCTTGAAAAGAACTCCGTTCGTCTTACTTTGCCTCAATTGGATAGCGTAATTGTAGAAGACGGGCTTTCGCAGGTATTCGTCGGCTGGACGACGGATACGGCAACGCTTGCCGAGCTTTATCCTGCAGGGTATAAATACGAGCCTACTTCGGAAACGGGAACGACCTTGTATGCGGTTTGGATCGGTTTTGAAATGCAGTACGGCGCGGCAGTTCGTTTGTCGGTGGATAGCAGCGGGCTCCGTTTCCTTACCGATATTGACAAAGACGCCTATAAACTTGGCGTAGAGAAAGGCTTGATTTTGGAAGCAGGTACCTTCGTAGTGCCTACCGATTATCTCTATTTCGGTGCAGAGTTCGTACATAGCAGCTTCTCGAAAGGTCAATACGTAGAGAAAAAGACGGAGATTTGGAAAGTACAAGACGAAGCGGAAAGCGTATGGACGTACGCGGCGGCGTTCGTCAATATCTCCGAGGTGCAGTTCTCGCGTATCTTCTCTGCAAGAGGGTATTTGAAGATTAACTATACCAGCGGCGAAGGGTATATCTACACGCCGTACAGCGAAGAAAACAACGCAAGAAGCATTTATCAAGTAGCAGCGGCTGCGTATGATGATTATTCGACCAATGCGTTGATTCAAAACTACGTCAACAAGGTTGCGGAAATTACTTGGGATGAAGAGCATAATTTCAGCGCAACGTTGGGCGTAAAGGGTAATTATAGCATCGAAAGTATTTCTGCGGACGGCACGACGTTTACCGTGAAGATTGACGGCGACGTAAAATCGTTGTTGATTAACGGTTCGCGTTTGGTTGCAGGAAACGGTGCACACGTAAAAATTGGTAACTTCTTGTACAAGTTCAGTGATTTGACGGCAGTGGACGGCGGGTATCAATTCACCGTCGGTGCGGCAGACGAACTCGTTGGCAAAGTGGAAGAGGAAACCTTGAACTTCCATAGTTCGGACGTTGACCTCGACTTCTTCCTTAACGATTTCTTCAAACGTCATTCGGGTTATACGGATGAAAACGGTTACAATATGAAGGTCAACTCCACGATTGGTGGGGTGAGCTCGGAAGAATTCTTCTCGCACGAATGGATGTCGATGGCGTATTATTGGTATAACAGCGACGACGGCTATGCGGAAGATAGAATCGCGGGCTTGCGGAAATTCCTTTCCTCTGTTCCCGTAGACGATTACGGTTACGTATGGTCGAGCAACGATAAGATTCTTCCCAACGACGCAACGTACGATGCTTCGATTCACAGAATGGGTTGGCCGATTCCTCACGCGGGCACGACGAGAACGGTGGCGTGGGAATTCAACGGCGGAAGCGAAAACTGGACGAGTAATATCAGCGCAACCTCGCAAGACAACTTGCTTACGGCAAACGTAAGCGGACAATCGGAAAAGATTATCTTCACTTCGCCTAATAATATAAAGAGTGTTGGTGCGACGAGTGTAAACGTAACGGCAACGCGTGCGCCGCTGATGCAAATCGATATCCGCATCGACGACGCGACGAACGTAGAAGATATCTACGTTTACTATGCAACGGGGTCTTCGTCTTCTAACTTAAACAACAACAAGGTTTCGGTGAAAGATAAGGCGTTCCTTTCCTACGATATCGGAAACACTACGGGTGCGTATAATCATTTGATTTACCTGCCTATGTATGCGGAAACCGCTTGGGGAACGGGGTCGACGAGAATTTATCAAATTAAGATTGAAATTGCGTTAAAGTCTGGTACGACGATTTCGGGGAACGTCGGATTGAACTCCGTACGTTTGCTTGCGGATACGAGACAATCGAACAATAACTCGATTTTGATTTCCTCTCTTCGTCAAGATTACGACTTCACGGGCGATTTGGAATATCTTACCGAAAATATCACCCGCGCAAGAAAGGCAATGAATTTCTTGATGCAGATGTACGATGCGTCGCGTAAACTCAACAAGCAATCCTATCTTGTTGGGCATGACGGCAATAAGAGTGGGCTGTTTGCGTATGCACAAGTTTCGGGCAGCATTTCTAACGGGTATTGGGACGTTATGTTTATGCCCGAATACGACTTCCAGTCGAATATGTACTTCTATAAAGCCGTAGCGGATATGGCGTACCTCGAAGGTATTTTGGCGACAAACGGTATCTCGGTAGACAAATCGTTGGCAACCGTGAAAACGGCGACTCGTGCGGGGGTTCATGGTACCAGTGCGTATGCCTATGACGCAGGTTCGCTCGATACCGTTGCAAACGACATCTTGAGTGCAATGCGCGCAAACGTTGGCGATAAGACTTCGGGCGGTTTCTGGAATGGTAACAGATTTGCGGCAGGCTACGGCGCAAACGGTAACTTGTACGATTACGGTTACGTGGCTTGGAACTTGGAGGCAATCTATTACGGTATCGCTACGGACGAACAGGCAGAGAAGATTATGGCTTGGCTGAATTCGGAAGAAGCGCTGTACGATTTTGTATTTGCTCCTAGATCGAATACGGTTGCGGACAAAGAAATGCTGAACGGTCAATGGGATGCCAGCGACAACAAATGGGGTTTCGGCGACAACGTACAGTACGGCGGCGCGACGATGTATACTTCGTTCTACGACTTGATGGCTCGTATCGAGTATTTAGGCGCGGACAACGCTTACGAAAGATTGCAGGAAATCCAAGCGTGGTATAAAGAGGTTTACGATTGCTATATGGCGACGGAAGGTGCAAATCCCAACGAATTCTATCGTTATTATTACGCGGAGAAAGGAATTACGCTGCAGGGTGCCGGTACGTCGGGCGGTCTTGGTCTTGACGCCGAGTTCCTTGAATCCTACTTGCCTCTTTCCTCGGTTGCGTACGGATTCTTCGGTATCGATTCTATCGATGGCAAGACGCTGCAAATCGCGCCTACACTTCCTACGGATCTTACCTATTGGGGAATGGAAAATCTTGCGTTTAACCGTGTGGAATACGATTTGATTGCGTATAAGAATGGCATTCAAATTTCTTCGGTAAGAGGGGACACGGCGGGCTTGACGTTGCAAATCGTGCTTGATTATACGGCAGGACAAAGCGTTTACGTCAACGGCGTAAAGGTTTCTAACCCCAAAGTTGAAAACGGTAAGGTGTACGTAACCGTTTCTATGGGCGCAACGATTGTGGAGGTCAAATAAGGGATACGAAAAACGCTTGGCAAAAGGGATGGTAAAACACTTTCCCTTTTGCGGGGCGTGATTTGACCCGAAAGGAGAAAAGTTATGAAAAGCAACTATGAAAATATTGAAATAAAAATTATTCTCTTTAGCAATGACGATATCATCAAGACCTCTAATGACGATAACGTGGAGGAGATGCCGGACTTCCCTGAAATGTTCGGTTAACAGAAGGATTATACCGTTAAAAACGGTAGAATAAAAAGATAAAGGAGGGAAATTTATGCAACAAAAAAGCAAATCTTTATGGATAAAGCTTTTGCTGGTTCTCACGATCGTGTGCTGCGTATTCGGCGTTTGGCTTTCTTTGCCTGCATTTAGCAAAGAAAAGATTGCCAAAGCGGAAACGACGGACGTAACGAATACGATTGACCTTCAATTTAAAGAGGGGTATTCGAATATGACGGCGGGCGCCGATTATTCGAGCGGCTATACCGGCAAAGACGATATTTGTCTTGTTGGGTACGTGGGAAACAAAGTCTTATTGGCAAACAGCGTGCTTAGTACGGGACAGTGTTGGGTTTCCAGCGCATCCAAAGCCAATCCTACGAACAACGGCGGCGTAGATATTATGGAATATATTTACGTCAACGGGTCGTCGGTTAAAGACCTTTCCGCGGCAAACGCAAGTAACAACGTGTACGCTGGTACGCATTGGGAGCTTGGGCAAGGCGGCAAGCGCGCGCCCGCTCTTGTAGAAACGTCGGATAGCAGCGGTTTGTTGATTCGAATTTGTATGGCGTATTCGAATGCGGGCGAATTTGAAATCGTAATTAAAGAAGGATTCCAGCTTTTGACCGCAGACGGAAACACGGTTACGGTTTCTGAAGACGTTACCTTCAAATATAAGGACAAAGCAATTTCGAAAGTGGTGGAAGGCACGGACGTAACCGACGCGGTAGAAATTATCGGAGCGAATCATTCCGCGGCACAATCGTTGATTAAAATTGATTTGAAACCCGCAGCGGCGTTGGCGAGCAACGCTTGGTGGAATATCAACGGTTCGAGTTTAATAGCAGCAAACAACGGCGTGGATATTATGGAATACATTTATATCAACGGCGAAGAACTCCGTACGCTTTCGGATAATAACAGAACGAACAATACCTATCCCGTAGGCGATGCAACGGGTTGGCTTGCAAACAGCGATCAGTGTCGTCCTGCGTTCGTAGAAACGAACGGGGATGGTGTTTGGGTAACGGTATTGCACGCATTCTCGGGTGAAGAATATACGGTTACCTTGAAAGCGGGCTTTGCGATTTTGGATGTTAACGGAAACGTTTTGACGATTAGCGAAGACGTTGATTTCATCGTTAATGCAGGCGGCGCAACGAGAATTCAAGAATATACCTTGTCTTTCGAGGGGCTTGACGATACGAAGATCGTAATCGGCGGTACGGCGATTGGTGAGTTGCCCGCAGTGCCCGAAAAGGACGGTTTCGTGGCTATCGGTTGGGCGATTGACGGCGTAGCGATTTCGGCGGCAACCGTATATAACTACGGCGCAAACAAGACGGAGACTCC
>JAZUCW010000032.1:0-3431 GCA_045639305.1 Candidatus Scatosoma sp. | reverse complement strand
ACAGCACTTGCACCGACGATAACCGACAATACACAAAGGACGATACCGACCGTCATAATCGGACGATACAACCACTCTTGTGCTTGGTTGGTAATATCTACCGCACGCAAAATCAGCTGACCGCTTTCCTCCGATTCGTTTACGTTCATATAGAAATAATAGATACGGTTGCCCGACAAGCTTTGCTTCATATCACGGATATCGAAGTCCATCTTCGCATAGAAGAGGAATTCTCCCGTCTTAAAATCAATACTCGTTACGTAGTCGGACGAATCGTGCAAAATATAACCCTTTTGCGAAATTTCATCGTAGAAGAGAGCCTTCCCTTCCGAACGGGGTCTTTCTTCCAATTCGATGCCGGCAAGGGGCTGCAAATTCAAGGAAGCTTCTTCGTCGTTCCCCATCGTGGTAAGCATCTCGTTGATATCTTCCACCGTACAGGTATAGACACCGTAATCGTTAGAGACGAAATAATAGCAGCCTTTTTCCTTGTTGTACGCTGCACCACGGAATTTATACCCAAGCACGTTTGCATAGCCTGCGTACAATTCTGCCGTGCTTACCTTCAAGGTTACCGTACCGCTTTCTTCTTCATATTCTACGATTTTGTCATAATCGGAACCTTCCAACACCTTGTCCGCAGCCTTTTTACGAAGTTCCTTAGCAACGGTGTTTTCTATCGAAATCTTTTTCGCATCCGTCGTAGCCTTTGCTTGCGCCTCTAATTCCGCCAATTTTTCAGCGGAAATATTCTCTCCTGCCGATTTTTTAAGCGATTCTAATTCAGTGGCATAGTTTTTATCCCACTCTTTTTGGTATTCAGCAGCAAAAACTTCATCCGTTACGTCCGCTGCGTATTGCTCGTCGATTGCCTCAGGAAGAATAGATTCCCACTTATTCATCTCGAAATCGGTCGATATACGGATAATACCCGAACTATGCATAATATATATGTAGTTATCGATGATTTCAAACGAGCAAATTGCAGGTTCTTTGAGAAGAATCAACTTCCAGTTCGGCATCGCAGGCGCGACGGTGTATAAATACCCCGAAACGGGAGCTTTGGTAAAATCCTCCGCATCGTGGCGTTCGATACGATAGATAGGGCCTTTTGCAACCAACAAGAACACTTCGCCGTTTTCTTCTTGGATTCCCCCTACTCTACCCGTTAAGGCCTTAGCCTGCTTAATTTCCAATTCCCCTTCGTCGCTTTCCACCAATTGGAACAAGCGATAGGCGTCTTCCAATCTCGTTACAACGTAAATGTACTGCGAGCCGACTTCTTTGTGAATAGTCACAGCTGAACCGCAGTCTTCATACCCATAACGCTCTTTTGCCGCCTTGTTCAAATCGAAAGTTTCTATCAATTCGTCCTCGGCACTCATCTGACAAACCAAGCCGTTCGTGGTGGTATAATACCAAGTACCGTCTTCCGCCATAATCATCGAAGTGTAGTCGCCTTGCCCTTCCGCCGTCACAAGACGCTCGCTGGAAGGCAACAAACACCCGAAGATAATGGAAACGGCAAGGAATACCGCCAAGGCGATCGCCGAAACGATCGCCACGATTTTGGCAGGTTTGCACTGCGTTCTATTCGCAGTGTTTTCCGTTTTACCCATAAATAAAACCTCTTTTTAAACTAACTTTTTTATAATTAACCGCCGTAGCTGGTGTCATAACCAGGATACAAATAACAGTTTGGATTATAATCATTTTTTCTACAAAACTCAGGCCAGTCCTGTTTTAAGACGTCATGCCATTGTTCACCAAAAGATTTCGCTGAAGGAATGTCGCCAGTGGAAAGATATTGTACCCACATATCAGGAGCCGCTTTCTTAGAATTATCCCCATCCGAAAGAGAACGAATAAAGAAGGTAATGAAGGGGTTGCTGTCCGAAAGACCGGTGAACGTAATCTTATCCGTGCTGGTGAAGAATTCTTTCCATGCGGCGGGAATCTTAACGTAATCAGCAAGGACCGTCGTCAAACCCATGGGCGTAGACTTCCCTTCCTCCAAACCGGCGTAGTAAACGGATTGACCGTAAGGAGACATGAAGAATTTCATAAAGTCAAGCGTCAAGTTGATTTGCGCTTGGTTGCCAGGGTGTTCAACGATTGCAAGATAACCACCGTTACCGCCTACGTCTCTAAGCAAGGTGTTTGCTTCGTCGATATATTCGCTTTCCATATACGGATAATCGAAATAGTCTATCTTAAAGTTTGCGTTCTGCTTTGTCATATACCCAAGGCCTGCACCTGCGTAGTCGAGCATAATCTGAGGAGAATCTTTCCCCGCCGACTGCGAACCGAACTTCGTACGCATTTCTGTCATTGAGGTAGTACCAACGTTAAGAATCAGGTAATCCTTCATCTTACCAAACTGCGAAATGAATTCTTGGAATTTCGCACTTTCACCGCCAACGTAGTTGTCGTTTGCTTTGTTATCAAGAATCGCGTTGAAGATTCTCGTCAAGCTGTATTTATAATCTTTTGCAGCTTCGGGTTGCTCGCTCTTCAAGTTAACCTTATAGTTCTGATCTTCCGAAATCTTGTTGTATTCGTTTCTATAATAGTAGTCGCCGTATACGCGGAGAAGCCAAGTAAATTGCGACGCACTGACGGAGTCGGAGTCAAGCGCAATCCCCAAAGGATTGTTATAGCCCGCCAATTCCATGCATCTGCAAAGATTCATCAAATCGTCCCAAGTTACGGGGTTAGCAACTTCGCCGTTCTTGTTTCTATACCCCTTTGCGCCAGCAGCTTCCAACGCAACGGTGTTTACAAACCAAGCCGTCTGCAACCCTTCGGAATTGATCAAGTAGGATTCGTTGGACGAACCGGTCTTGTCCGAAATATACGCGTCTTCTTTCAAAACGGTATACCACATTTTATTGCCTGCATAGGGATTTGCCTTGTATACTTCGCTGGAGATGTCCAAGCAATAGGTGTTTGCCTTACCACCTGAAAGGTTACCCTGCACGATATCCCATTCCGTCGTCGAGCCGTCCAATTCAAATTTAAGCGCCTCCGAATATGTATCGGAAGTATATCTCGTTATAAGATTTACAACCGCCGAGCCGCTATGCAATCTCGAATATTCATCCGCAACTTTCTGCCAACCCTTCTCCGTGCCATCGAAAACGATACAAACGTCAATTTGACCTTGTTGCTGTTTTACGTCCTTGGGCGCGTAGGTTTCGTTGACGATGTACTCGCTCTTTGCCGTCTGCTTGATGTAACCCTTCTCCACTACAGGCCCATCCGAGGTCGAGTTATCCCCCGACGCGTCGCCGCAACCGCTGAACGCGAACATTGCGCCAAGCGCCAAACATCCAAGCGTTAACCATTTTTTCTTCATAATAAATTTGCCTCCTTACTGCATATTTTTATTATTTTTTCTTTCGCTTTTCGATACCGCACGCAGGTATACC
>JAZUCW010000031.1:0-2347 GCA_045639305.1 Candidatus Scatosoma sp. | reverse complement strand
CCTGACTACGATCCAAACTTCTTGCCTTATGGCGAAAGATATACGGTGGAATATGGTTGTTTCACTTCGGATGTGGATAGGGAATTTACCCTTTATATCTTGATTACGAACGCAAATGGCGAAGAAATGTACGCCGCAATGACGTGGGATGCACAACATATCTATTCCAACGCAAAGGAAGGTGGTTTTATTAGAATCAGCGGTCTTTCCTACGAGCGTTCTTCGCCGTTTGAAATTCTTCCCGTGGACGAGAATAGCAGTATCTATGAAAACTACAACCCTGTTTATACGGAAGCAAGTCGGGTGGTAGAACATGATATTTCCGATTATCTTCCCATTGGGCAGGACGGTGTAACCTATACGACGAAGTCTGCGGAAGAAACGCTCGATATTATCAATATCAGCAAGATGGGCGTCAACACCAAAAACGATATGTATCTTCGTTTTAACGGCGATTATAATTTGCGGTTTGCTTTCTTTACGGATAGGGCGGATGGAAAGAATTGTACTGCAGGCTATCACGTTGTATTTACGCCGAACGACATCAGTATTTTGTCTTATTCCAGTGGTTTCGTACATTTGATTAAAACGGCGGAATACGCAATGCCTGAAAATGAAAACGTACATATTTCGATAAGATTGGTACAGCTTTATATTGAAGGCTTGTTGCAAGGCGTACGCGTAACGGTATACGTGGAAGGTGAAGAACTCGTATCTAGCGAATTTGCATTGCAAATTTCCACCTTGCCTCCGTATTTTGATGGTCAAATGAGCGGAAACGGAAGCGTAACAATTTTGCCTTACGACACGACGGTTACGGCAACGAACGGCATTGCGCTGGATGTAAAAGACGACGAAGTGAAGGTCGGTAAGCAAATTCGCTTGAAATATGAGCTTACCAAAGCAACGGAAAAGGACGTTGTATCCTATCGTATCGTATCGGGCGAAGAATATGGTGAATTGAAGGTGAATAGTAGCGGTACGACGTATCTTGTCGGTAAAGCAGACGGTAAGGTTTCCGTGGTGGCGTGTATTACGAATGAATACGGCACCTTTGAAAGCGAATCCGTTGAAATTACGGTAGGTACAGGTGAACCGTCAACGAATACCTCTAGCGGGTGTTTTGGTACGGTGGGCGTTAGTGCGGCTAGCTTTACGGTATTGCTTGCAGGGTGTATCGTAGCTTTGAAAAAGAAAAAAGAATATTAAAAAATAAGGGAAGCTCTGCGTGGTATTATGAGGAGTAACCCCAAGTATAAGGAGAAAAATTATGAAAAAGAAATTTCTTGCATCTCTTGCAATGGTTATGGCATTGACGTGTTCGTTTGCTGCTTGTGGCGGTGGCGGAAACAATAGTTCTAATGGCGGAACTGGCGATAAAATTTACGATGGTGAAGAATTGTTTATCAGTATGCGTTTAGCTGGTTTTGGCGAGTGGCTGAACGATTACGCGGAAGAATTTGAAGAGGAAACAGGGTGTGAAGTTACGATTAACTGGAACCCTTCGTTAGGACAAGAAGTCCGCAGTATTTTTATGTCGGATAGCTATGTTTTGGACGATTTGTATTTTGCAGGGGCAACCGACCTTATGCTTCAATGGCAAAGAGAGGGTAGATTGCTTGAATTGACAGGCTTTGATGATATGCTTCGTGACGAAGTAAAAGATTTGGGGATGATTAATGGTAAGAGATATTCCATCGACGCGATTTTACCCCCGATGGGCTTGATTTATAATCAAGAATATCTTGATGCGATTCCTACAAGCGGTGAATATACGCAAGGTCAATTCCCTGAAACCTTCCAAGGCTTGCTTGACCTTTGCGATAAGATTAACGCAATGGGTACAATCAACGGCGTTGCCGTGAAACCAATGAGCTGGGGCGGACAAGTAGAAGATTTGTTCGATATGTATAAACTGATTTGGTCGCAGGGTAACGGCGGCGTGGATTATGAAAACTTCATCGAACAGCAGGATGCGCCCGTTGAAGCGTATTTCAAATCGCAGTCGATTAAAAATGCACTTGAAGGTATGCTCAAACTCTTGAATGTAGAAAATGGCTACTCCAAGAACTCTATTCAGGGTTGCGGTGAAAAGGATAATATTGCGCAACAGCAAAACTTCTTAAACGGCGAATGTGTATTCTGTCCTTCGGGAAGCTGGTTTAAGACGGAAATGAAAGACAGTATTACTTCGGATACGTTTGAATTCGGCTTCGCAAATATGCCTTTGTATGATACCAATGAAACAACCCGTACAACGCTTATCAATGTGCCTACGGACGGCTTCTTTATCCCTGCAAAAGCGGAAAATGCCGATATTGCGTTAGAATTTTTGAAATTCGTCTTC
>JAZUCW010000030.1:0-7001 GCA_045639305.1 Candidatus Scatosoma sp. | reverse complement strand
GCCAAAAAGCTGAACCGCCGCTTTTTCGGCATCGAAAAGGAAGAAGAATATATCGCCTTTTATGAAAAAGTTTCCTTGGGATATTTCCCCCGTACGGCAAAATTGAACTACGAGGCGCATATCGAGCTTTTTACAAAAATGGCAGAGGCGGGGGTAAAAGAGGCGGTGCATTTTACCATCTCTTCAGGACTTGCCAATACGATAACGATTACGCAGCAGGCGGCGGCGGATGTCCAAGCGAAGTATCCCGATTTTACGGTCTATGCCGTAGACCCCTTGACGGCGACCGTCGGACAGGGCATGCTGGCGGGCTTGGCGGCGGATTGTAGGGATAAAGGCATGACCGCCAAAGACACCTACGATTATATCATGGGGATACGGCAAAACGTACAGCATTGCATTATTCCAAACGACTTGTTTTATTTGAAAAAGGGTGGACGCGTATCTGCGGTATCGGCTGCGTTTGGTACGATGTTGAACATTAAACCGATGATTATTTTCGACGAGGCGGGAAAATTGAAGGTTTTGGAAAAATGCAAGGGCATGAAAAAGGCGTTCTCACGCATCGTTGAACACGTGGTTGCAGCCCCCCTTTCGGCAGAAAACCGTATCGTTATCGTACATACGAACAATGAAAACGGCGCGCGGGAATTGGCGGCGCTCGTGCAAGAAAAAACGGGAATAGAACCCGAAATTACGATTATGGGCCCCGTTATCGGTTCGCACGTGGGACCCGGGTCGGTTTCCTGTTGCTGGCTTTCGAAAAAAACGCGTGAAGAACTCGTTGCGGCACTGTAAGAATAGGACAGAATAAAAAAACGGCGGGCGTCGCCGTTTTTTCTTTTGTAACGCTTGACTTTTTTCTTCGCTTGCCGTATAATGAAATAAACCGAATAGGAAAAACGGTATCCCTTTTGCGGAAGGGATTTAATAGGGAAGAGAGAAAGCGAAAAAAAGCGTTGCTCCGCTGCCCCCGCAACCGTAAGAACGTCCGTCCTTTTTCACTGCCAAAAGCGGGAAGGAAAGGGGCAGGTATGCGTTGAAAGTCTTTCAGTGCGACCAAGGCGTTGTAAGCCGGGAGACCTGCCGTTTTTTGAAAAACGAATTTCTGCGGATGGGCGGAAAGGGTGAAAAAGACCGCTTTTAAAGGCGGCGTTTTCCGTTTGCTTTTTTCCCGTACGCATACCTTCGCGTTCGGGGATTTTTTTTCAAGGAGGCGTTTTATGAAACGCGGATATCTTTTTGTGGTAAGTCTGCTTTTGGCGCTGTTTGCGGCGTTTTGCTTTGTCTCGTGCGGTGAGGCGGAAAAGGCGGCGGAAACGGAAATTCAACCCGTCGTAATTGAGGCGAGCGGCGAGGTTGCAAGCAATACGACCTTGCTTGAGTTCATGGAAGAACTGCAAAGATTAGGAAAACTTTCCTTTTCCGTTTCGGACGGAATGGTGGTGGAAATCAACGGTGTGAAAAACGATACGGATTACGACCCCTGCTGGATGTTGTATACGAGCGATACGGAAAATTCTTCGACGGCGTGGGGCTCGTACGAGTATAAGGGGGAAACGCTTGGCAGTGCCAATTACGGTGCAGGAGATTTGATGGTGAAGAGCGGCTATATTTACGTTTGGGTATACCAAAGTTTCTAAAAGGATAGGGCAGGTACGAGTTGAAAAGGGAAAAAGTGAAAAATATCTCGATAAGGACGGCAAAGGAGTGTGCCTATATCTCCGTATTCGTTGCGCTGGTGATTGCCGCGCAGCTCGTTTTGGCTGCCCTGCCGGGGATTGAGGTTGTTACCGTGCTGTTTATTTCGTATTCCTTCGTCTTCGGCGTTTGCCGAGGGGGAATCGCGGCGGTGGCGTTTGCTTTTTTGCGGCAGCTCGTTTTCCCGTTTAGTGAAACGGTGTTACTCTTGTATTTATTGTATTTTCCGTTGCTTGCTTGCCTCTTCGGCCTTTTAGGGCGTTGGGTAAAAAAGCCGTTGTTTGCCCTTTGGTGGTTGTTGCCGATTGCGGTGGCGTGTACGGCGGCGTTTAACCTATTCGATAGTTGGTTTACACCGCTTTGGTACGGGATGCAAGGGGATGCGGCACGGGCGTATTTTATATCTTCTCTGCCCTTTATGTTGCCCCAACTTGCCTGTACGGCGATAAGTACGTTGTTCTTGTTCGTGCCGTTGCAAAACGCGTTCCGATTAATAAAAAGGGGATTGTAAAATAAAAAAGGAAGTGCAAGGTTTGCATTTCCTTTTTTGTTATTCTTCGTATAAATGGCGGAAATCTTCTGTATCCGCAAGCAGGTCGGTGGTGGGGAAAATAAAAATTTTACAACCCAAATACTTGTAGGGCTCACCGCCGAGTATTTTTACAATTTCGCCGTCAAGGCAATAGTTTTCTTTAAAGGCGTATAAAAGTTTTTTCGCCGTTTCCGTTTCCAAATACCCTAAAACTCGGTTTAAAGGGATGCTGTACACGTAGGCGTTGTGTGGAAAATCCGCCAAGGGGACGTGGACGATTTGCAGCTCGTCGCCTACGGAAGATTGCGCCAAAGCGCCCTGTCTATCGGGGGATTTGACGCCGTGGATTTTGTCGTAAACGGGAAATTCCAGTCCGCTCTTTTTTAGCCTTCTTTTCAAAAATATCCGTTGTAAATATTGTCGTATGCGCATATCTACAGTATATCATAAAGCTGTGGAGTTGTAAAGAGGGGAATGGAAAAAATATGAAAATTTGCGCATACGTGCAAGAGGTGAAAGAATCAAACAAAGAAACGAAAAAATACCACGAGGAAATTTTTAAAAAGGGCTTGCAATTCTAAGATAAATTTGGTACAATGTTGGAAAAGTGAAGGAGAGAACGTATGACGTACGAACAGGCGAAAGCGTTATTAGAAGAAAAGGGGCAAACCCACCTTTTACAATATTACGAGGAATTATCGCAGGAAAGCAAAGAAAAGCTCTTAAAAGCGATTGCAGAATTGAATTGGAGCTTTGAAGAGGATTTAAAAAATCCCGTAGACCTTTCGGGGAAAGATCGGGTGATTTCTCCCATTAGCGGCTTACGTTTGGCGGAGATTGAAAAGAGAAAAGCCGAATTTGAAAAAATCGGCGTCGAAGCCATCAAGCAAGGCAAAGTGGCTGCGGTATTATTGGCGGGCGGTATGGGTACTCGTCTTGGCGTAGACGGCCCGAAAGGCGCGTACGATATCGGGATAAGCAAGCCTTTGTACATTTTCGAGGCGCAGATGCAGCACCTTAAAGGCGTTTGTCAGCAATGCGGCGTAACCGTGCCTCTCTATATTATGACGAGTGATAAAAATCACGAACAGACCGTTTCCTTTTGGAAGGAACACGGATATTTCGGCTATCCTGAGGCGGATATAAAATTCTTCAAACAGGATATGGCGCCTGCGGTGGACTACGAAGGGAAGATTATTTTAGAAACGAAAGATATGCCTGCGCTCTCTCCGAATGGTAACGGCGGTTGGTTTGCGTCTTTGCAACGCGCGGGGCTTTGTGAGGATTTGCATGCGCGCGGGGTAGAGTGGCTGAATATCTACGCCGTGGATAATATTTTGCAACGGATTGCCGATCCCGTATTCGTTGGGGCAACGATTGAAAGCAAAGTGAACTGCGGCGCAAAGGTTATTTGCAAGACCGAGCCGAAGGAAAAAGTAGGCGTACTTTGTATGGACGGGGATCAGCCTGATATCATCGAATATTACGAGTTGACGGACGAAATGGCGAATATGCGGGATGAAAACGGGGATCTCGTTTATCTGTACGGCGTAATTATGAACTATTTGTTCCGCCTTTCGAAACTGGAAGAAATCGTGGACAAGAAAATCCCCGTACATATCGTAGAGAAGAAAATCGAATGCCTTTGCGAGGACGGCGTAACGAGAAAACCTGAAAAGGAAAACGGCAAAAAGTTTGAAACGCTTGCCGTGGATCTCGTGAAGTTGACGGGCAGCGTTTTACCGTTTGAGGTCGTACGGGAAAAAGAATTTGCGCCCATCAAAAACAAAACGGGCGTGGACAGCGTAGAATCTGCGCGGGAATATTGGAAAGGAAACGGGTTTACATTGTAATGGCTACCGAATTGGAAGGCAACGTAACGTTGCAAAAATTTATCGCGTTGCTTGCCGATCTTAACCATCAAAGCGCGGAGTTTTTAAAGACGGGCAATACGGCGCTTTTGCAAAAAATGAACGGCGTAGTAGAAGAGATGTATGCAATTCAAAGCGTGGGAACGGAGGACGCGTATACCGCCATTGAGGAGGATATGCAGGCGATTTGTAAAAATTTCAACGCCACGGTGGCAATGTTAAAGAGCAACGAAACGGCGACACCCGACGCGGCAACGAATATTGCCGTGCGGAAATTTGTGAAAAACATCTTCGACGCAACCGTCAATATCGTAACGGCTTACGGATTGGTTTAACGGTTTTTGAAGGATAAAAAAAAGACTCACCTCGTACACGGGTGGGTCTTTTTGTTTAAAATACGTTTTCAATACCGAACGTGTACCCCTTGGGGATGGATTCGGAGATGCCTAAAACCGTTTCGATTTTCGGCAACGCTCCGGGGTAATCTTGCGTGCGCAAAAACCCGACGGCTTCGTTTAATTGATAATCGACCTCTTGCAGGGCGGTATGCGGCAGCCAAATATGCAAAATTTCCTTTTTCGTTTTCCAATAGGTTAGCACGGCGTCGCCGTCTTCCGAGGTGGCGTTTTGCGCTTCCGTTTTGTCGTACAGCGTTTCCAAAATCGAGTGAAATTCGGCAAAGGTCGTTTGTACGTAATGCATTTCCCATACGGACAAACAGGCGATTAGGGCGGCGGCAATCAATATACTCAATAGCGTGCGAAACATCGTGTTCTCCTTACCACAAAGGCTGTTCCCAAGCCAGGTGAAAGACTTTGTATTTTTTTCCTTTTTCTTGCAGATATACTTTTCCGTTTCCGTCCACGGTCATAATCAAAACTTTTTTCAAATCCTTACATCCCTGCTTTTTTAAAACCTCGAAAAAATAGCTTTCGGTTTTTTGCGTTTGCTGGAGATTTTTCTTGTCGAATTTTCCCTCGTCCAAGATGATGATGGGCAGCGAGGTTTGCAATTCTTCATAATTTTTTTTAGGCAATGCGGAAAACGTGCCTTCCGATTCGTACAACGCGTATTCGATGCCGTCGAGCGCGAAATACCCCTCTACCCGTAGGTTTTCCACAAGATCGGATACGTCGAGGTTGTTTTTCTTTAATTGCGTGTCGTCAATCCCGTTTTTATTTAACACCACGCTGGCGTTTCCGCTGATAACGGTCTTTGCTTGCATAAAATTTAGATCGATAAAGCACACGATTTGGTGCAGAAGATAGACGGTTAAAATGGCAACGACGCCGTATAGTAAGGGGATGGAATTGTCCGCCATCGGAATACAGGCAAGGTCGGCGATAATGAGGGTGATGACCAGCTCGTAAGGTTGCATCTCTCCGATTTGCCGTTTGCCCATCAGGCGCATAATAACGAGCAGAGTGATAAAAATAATTACCGTTCTGACAAAGATGAGTCCCATAGCTCTATTTTGTGTAGGAGGAGGCAAAATATTCTTTCAAACGCTTGCCTTTTATTTGCCTTTGCGATATAATAAAGAAAAGTAAGAGTAGCTTTGGCGCGTAAAGTGTCGTCGAACGGGACGTTGTCGACGGACGAAAGAAATTTTTCTGCGATGCCAAGGCGCGTCCGCTGCGCAAACGGGGCACCCGTGTACGAGACGAGCGTGCTTCACCAATGATGCGGACCTCTCAAAGGGAGGTTTTTATTTATGCAAAAAAAGGAAAGAAAGGGTATTCCCGCGTGGAAGAAATTGTTGTTTTCGCCCGTGCTTGCCGAGAAAAATACCAGCCACAAAATTGCGTATATCGCCCTCGTAACGGCGATCGTCGTCGTGGCGAATATGTTCTTTGAGTTCAAGCTTGCCGAAACGCAGTTTTCCCTTACGGTTTTAGTCTCCTGTGTCGCGGGGATTTTGATAGGCCCTTTGTTTGGCGGCGTGGCGTGCTTTTTGGGGGATCTCGTGGGGTTTTTATATCACTCCGGCGGTTTGGGGTATTTGCCGTGGATAGGGATATCCCTTTGCCTGATGGCGATGATTTCTGGGTTTACCGTGGGGATTGCGAATACGAAAAAGCCTCGGTGGTTCTTGTATATCGACCTTTCGATCGTCTGTCTTTTAACCTTTGTGGTTTGTACGGTGGCGATCAATACCACGGCGTTTTGGATTTTGTATTCGAAGGTTGATTATACGACCTATCTTATTTCCCGTTTGTTCGTGCAAGGACAGATTTGGAACAGCCTTGTAAACTATGCGCTTCTGTTTGTGGTCGTGCCTGCGTTAAACCGTATCAAAGCGTTAAGAATCAGAGCCAAGTAAATAAAGAAAATTAGGAAAAACCGTCGGGGAACCCTTGACGGTTTTTTATTATTATGGTATAATAATAAAGATTCGGAGAGCGTTCGCTCTCTAAAGAAGGAGAAAAGGTATGGATACGAATTCCTTGCTTTGGCCCAACCAGCCGTATATCGAGCCGTTCGGGTTTAAAATTTATTGGTATGCAATCATTATCGTTATCGGGATGGTTTCGGCGTTTTTCGTTATTTCCACCCTCTTTAAGCGTAGAAATATGTCGTCGGAACTTTTCTTAACTTATTTCGTTATCGCGCTTCCCATTGCGATTATCACTACGAGATTGTTTTACTGTATCACGGACGGTATGCCGATAGAAAAGTGGCTTGACCTCGAATCGATACGCCAAGGCGGGCTTTCCATTGTCGGCGGGATTATCGGCGGCGCGGCGAGCGTCATCGTGATCAGTATCGTGAAAAAGGTAAACTTCTTCCGTGTAGGCGATTGCGTCGTCGTTGGGCTTTTGCTGGCACAGGCGATCGGCAGATGGGGCAACTTTGTCAACCAAGAAGTATACGGTGCGGAGGTTGCAAGCGAGGGT
>JAZUCW010000029.1:0-5205 GCA_045639305.1 Candidatus Scatosoma sp. | reverse complement strand
GGTTTTTTAACCGCTCCTTTTTGTTTTTTGTTAAAATTTTTGTCGTAGACAATGGAGGTATTATACTATGTGGGAGAGTATCGTAAACGGTATTTCGAAGGTAAACACGTTTATCAACGACCTTGTTTGGGGCTGGCCGATGATTATCCTCATTTTGGGGACGGGGCTGTTGCTGACCATTCGAACCAAGTTTTTGCAGGTACGCAAGTTTAAAACGTCGCTTGGCGAAACCATCGTTCCAACGGTAAAGAGCATTGGTAAAAAGAAAAACAAGGCTCTGAAAGAAAAAACCATTTCTCCGTTCGAGGCGTTTGCTACTGCGATTTCCGGTACGGTCGGTACGGGGAATATCGTCGGCGTTACGTCGGCGATTATGACGGGTGGTCCAGGTGCGGTGTTCTGGATGTGGATTTCTGCGTTCTTTGGTATGGTGACCAACTACGCGGAAAACGTATTGGGTATGTTCTTTAGAAAGAAGGACAATAGCGGTGAGTTTTGCGGCGGTCCTGCATACTATCTGTCCGAGGGCTTGGGCAGAGGCGTTCAGGGCAAGAAGGGCTCGTTTTTAAAAGGACTTGGTAAAACGCTCGGGGTTATGGCGGCGGTATTTTGTACTTTTGCCGCAATTGGGATGAGCGGCGCGCAGACGAATAAAATGTCGTTGACGATTCAAGGCGTATTCACCTCTGCAAATCCTACGACGGTAGCCATTGTCGTTGGCGTCGTCGTATCCGTTGTGTTGGCAATCGTCTTGCTTGGCGGCATCAAAAGTATTGGTAGAACGGCGTCCATTCTCGTGCCGTTCATGTCGTTAATTTTCATCGTTATGGCGCTCGTTATTATTTTTGCCAACGTTACGATGATTGGTGGCGCGTTTGGTATGATTTTCTCCAATATTTTCAGTTTCGAAGCGGCAGTCGGCGGGTTTAGCGGATATATGTTTGCAACGATTATCCGTCGTGGGCTTGCGCGTGGCGTATTCTCTAACGAGGCTGGTTTGGGTTCGTCGGTTATCGCGCACAGTGCCTCGAAAACGCGTGAGCCTGTAAAACAGGGTTGCTGGGGTGTGTTTGAAGTTTTCTTCGATACTTTCGTAATTTGTACCCTTACCGCATTGATGATTTTGGTAACGACGGGGCCGGAAACACTCTATCTTAAAGATGCTGCGGGGGATCCCTTCTATGCGGATACCGTCGTTTCGATGAATGCGTTTTCCAGCGTATTCGGCGGTTTTGGTAAGGTAATGTACGCCATTATTTTGCCGCTGTTTGCCTTTACTACGATTTTGGCTTGGGCGTATTACGGCGAACGTTCGGTGGATTTCCTTTTCCGCAAACGTAGCGACAAGGTCAGAGCAGTTGCAAAAACCACGTTCAAAGTATTGTACGCATTGCTCGTAATCGTGGCGTCCGTTATCAACGGCGAACTCGCTTGGGCGATTTCGGATACCTTTAACGGGCTGATGGCGTTGCCTAATCTTATCGGTTTGATATTCCTTAGCGGCTTGGTCGTAAAAATTACTAAAAACTATTTCGATCGTAAAAAAGGCAAGGACGTCGTGCCTATGTTGTCGGCGTATCCCGAACAGAATCAGGAGTTCCTTTCCGAGCTCTCTATCACGGACGGGGAAGAGGTTGTTTCTGCTTCCGACGGCGTGGAAAATAACGAATAAAAGTAAAAGGGCCGCCCGCCGGGGAACCGCGTCTCCCTTTTTTTATGTTTTTTTTCTAAAAAAATCTGCTTTTTGTCAAGTTTTTCTTGGACAAATCGTTGACTTTTTCTCGCCGTTTGTGTTATCATAGTATCATTATTATAAATTACGCATACGCGCGTAATTCGAAAAACGAATAAATCAGAGGGGAAAATTTATGGAAATCCGCATTACGAAAACGACGACTCCCCAAACGATGCCGCCGGAAGAAAAATTGGGGTTTGGGAAAGTATTCACCGACCACATGCTGCTCGTAGATTGGCAGGAAGGAAAGGGTTGGTACAACGCGAGAATCGAGCCGTTTGGCAGAATCTCTTTACATCCTGCGTCCACGGTGCTGCATTACGGCGCGGAAATTTTCGAGGGCTTGAAAGCTTACCGCCGCCAAGACGGCGGGGTGCAGCTATTCCGTCCCATAGAAAACGTACGGAGAATGAATCGTTCGGCAGAGCGTATGAGCTTGCCGCAGATGGACGAGGAAGAAATGTTGCAGTTGATTACCACCTTTGTTCGTTTGGAAGAAAAGTGGGTGCCCAAATCGTTTGGGACTTCGCTATATTTAAGACCGTTTTTGTTTGGGAACGACGAGGCGCTGGGGGTACACGCGGTACACAACGCGACCTTTATGTTGATTGCCTCGCCCAGCGGCAGTTATTACGCCGAGGGGATTAACCCCGTTTCGATTATGATTGAAAGCGAGGACGTGCGGACGGTGCGCGGCGGTACGGGGTACGCAAAGTGCGGCGGAAATTACGCGGCGAGTACGCGGGCAGGCGAACGGGCGGCGAAGAAAGGATATTCGCAGGTGCTTTGGCTGGACGGCGTAGAGAGAAAGTACGTCGAAGAAGTCGGTGCGATGAACGTTATGTTTAAAATCAACGGGGAAATCGTAACGCCGAAGCTGACGGGTTCTATTTTACCCGGGATTACGAGAAAGAGCTGTATCGAAGTGTTAAAATCGATGGGCTATGCGGTAAACGAAAGGCTGCTTTCGGTAGACGAATTGTTGGCTGCGTTAAAGGACGGGAGTTTGGAAGAAGCTTGGGGCTGCGGAACGGCGGCAGTCGTTTCTCCGATTGGAAAGCTTGCCTTTGGCGAGGAAGAATTCGTGGTTAGCGGTGGCAAAATCGGCGAAATTACGCAAAAGCTATACGACACGTTGACGGGGATTCAATGGGGAAAGACGGAGGATTCGTTCGGTTGGGTATATAAACTGTAACGAAACGCACTAAAAATCTTTCCAAAAATGGATAAATGCTAGAAATTCCCTTATAAAATAAGGGAAAGGGCGTGTTATTCGGTTGACAAATACGGTAGGAAACTGTACAATAAAGCTACCTGAAAAATGAAAAGGCAACGACGGGATAGAAAATCCGTAAAGAGCGCTTTACAGAGAGTCGGCGGTGGGTGAAAGCCGATACCTCTTACGGAATATAGCTCCTCCCCGAGCCGCCGGTAGAACGGCGTTTTCGCTTAGTAGATCCGGACGGGTTCTCCCGTTACAGAGAGGTTCTGAAAAGGACAAAAGCGGGTGTTTTCACCAAGTGGAGTGGTACCGCGGAGAATTTTCTTCGTCTCTGTAAACGGCGTCAGTGCGCCGTAACGGGGACGATTTTTCATTATAGGTTTATTTGGAAAAAGGAAAAGAGATGAAAAACAGTAAAAAATACGTAAAACAATATTTCGAGCCGTGCGGCGTAACGATGGATTGGACGAAAAAATCGGCAATCGAAAAACCGCCGATTTGGTGCAGTGTGGATTTGCGCGACGGCAACCAAGCCTTGGTTATTCCCATGAGCTTGGAAGAGAAATTAGAATTTTTTAAACTCCTTTGCAAGGTCGGGTTTAAAGAAATCGAAATCGGTTTCCCCGCCGCCAGCGAGACGGAATACGAGTTCTGCCGCAAGCTTATTGAGGAAGACTTAATTCCCGACGACGTAACGATACAGGTATTAACCCAGTCGAGAGAGCATATCATTGCAAAGACGTTCGAGGCGCTTGAAGGCGCAAAACACGCCATCGTGCATTTGTACAATTCGACGTCCGTGGCGCAAAGGCAGCAGGTGTTCCGTCGGGAAAAGAAGGAAATTATCGATATTGCGATTGCGGGCGCAAAGCTTTGCAAAGCGTATGCGGAAAAGGCAAAGGGGAAGATTACCTTCGAATATTCTCCCGAAAGCTTTACGGGGACGGAGCCTGAGTTCGCGGCGGAAATTTGCAACGCCGTGCTGGATATTTGGCAGCCGACGAAAGAAAATAAAGCGATTATCAATTTGCCCGTAACGGTAGCGCACTCGATGCCGCACGTGTACGCAAATCAAGTCGAGTATATGTCGAAGAATTTGCATTATCGGGAAAACGTACTTATCTCTCTGCACCCGCACAACGATAGAGGCTGCGCCGTGGCGGACAGCGAAATGGGCTTGCTTGCGGGCGGCGATCGTATTGAAGGGACGTTGTTTGGGAACGGGGAGAGAACGGGAAACGTGGACCTTGTAACGCTTGCGTTGAATATGTATTCGCAGGGCGTAGACCCTAAGTTGGATTTCTCCAACCTGCCCGAGGTTACGAAAGTATACGAACGGGTAACGCGTATGAAGGTCAGCGAAAGACAGCCGTACAGCGGACAGCTTGTGTTTGCGGCGTTTTCGGGTTCGCACCAAGACGCGATTGCAAAGGGTATGAAATACCGCGTGGAGAAGAACGTGGACACGTGGACGGTACCCTATCTTCCCATCGACCCTGCCGACGTGGGCAGAGTGTACGAGGCGGACGTTATCCGCATCAACTCCCAATCGGGGAAAGGGGGGATTGGATATATCCTCGAAACCCAGTTCAACCTCGTCTTGCCGCCGAAAATGCGCGAAATCTTCGGCTATCACGTCAAGAGTATTTCCGACCACGCGCACAAAGAGTTGTTGGCGCAGGAAGTATACGAGATTTTCCTTCGGGATTTCGTCAATATAGACGACAGATTAAAAGTCGTTAACGTCGGGTACGACACGGTGAATCCCGATTTTGTAAAGGCAAAAGTGGAAATCGCGTACGATAATAAAACGGAAATCGTCGAGGTGGACGGAACAGGACGTCTTGATTGCGTCAGCAACGCCATCAAGAAAGTAATAAACAAAGACTACGTTTTGGAAAGCTACGTGCAGCACGCCTTGGAAGAAAAATCTTCCTCGCAAGCGGCGTCGTACGTATGCATAACGATAGACGAAAAGCCCTATTGGGGTACGGGTATCCACGCGGATATTATGACTTCGTCCATCAAAGCCTTGGTATCGGCAGTCAACATAATGCTTTCAAAGTAAGTTAAGGAAAGGAGAAAAAAGTATGAAATTAAAAGGCGCTCAAATTTTAATACAGACCCTCATTGAACAGGGCGTAACCGACGTGTTCGGTTATCCCGGCGGGCAGGTTATCAATATCTACGACGCTTTGTACGAATATAAGGACAAAATCAACCACGTGTTGACGGCGCACGAACAGGG
>JAZUCW010000028.1:0-11084 GCA_045639305.1 Candidatus Scatosoma sp. | reverse complement strand
TCGGGCAATTGATATAATCGCCCGTACCCTTGCCGTAGCGGTCGCCCGTAAAGGCTTTGGACAAATCGATACTCTCTGCCGACACGATGGGCGCGGAGGCGTCGAAAAAGTGCAAGCCTCCCCCCGTTTTTTTCTTGATATCCTCGCTTAACCCCTCCGCAGTCAAGGGACCTGTGGCAATAATCACGTACCTGTCCCCGTCCTTTTCCACTTCGGGCAAGGCAGTTACCTCTTCGTTTTGCAAGGTAAGGTTGGGACAAGTTTTTAATTTTTCGGTGATATAAGCGGAAAACTTTTCCCTATCCACGGCAAGCGCCGCGCCTGCGGGGACTTTGGTTGCGTCCGCCGCCTCAATAATCATCGAACCCAAAAGGCGCATTTCTTCCTTTAAAAGTCCGCAAGCGTTGGCGTAGGCGTCGTTGCTCTTTAAAGAGTTGGAGCAAACGAGTTCGCCGTAGTTTTCGCTTTCGTGTGCGGGGGTGAATTTTTTCGGTTTCATTTCGACGAGGGTGGTTTTGATACCGCGAGAAGCAAGATAATACGCCGCCTCGCTGCCCGCCAACCCGCCGCCGATTACCGTAACGGTCTTATTCTTCATCATTATTCTTCGTAGTCGTTAGGGAAATAGCCCGCGTTTTCGTCGTCGTAATCGAAATAAATCGGTTCGTCTAACAGAGGGGGCGGGGTAAAGTCCTCGTCCGTTTGGAAGCTTGCCTTAACGGGTTTTTCCGTCTTTACCTTATACGAGCAATCTTTATTGCTGCAACGCACGCCATTTCTGCCCGATTTTACGAGCGCGGCGTTGCATTCGGGGCATTTATCCCCCGTCGGGACGTCCCAGCTCATAAATTTGCAATCGGGATAGCCCGAACAGCTATAATATACTTTGCCGTGCTTGGATTTGCGGACGGTCATCGCTGCGCCGCATTCGGGGCATTTGCCCGCAAGCTTGGGGGCTTCGTCCGAGGGCATCGACAGGGTAGAACGGCAATCGGGATAGCTAGGGCAAGCCAAGAATTTGCCGAATTTCCCGCTCTTTACCACCATGTTTTCCCCGCACTTGGGACAACGGACGGCGGAGACTTCTTCCGCGCCTTCGCTTAAAATATTTTGACATTCGGGATAGTTCGAACAAGCGAGATATTTCCCAAATTTCCCCGTGCGGCGGATCATGAAATGCCCGCACTTGCCGCAAACCTCGTCCGTGAGCTGGTCGCCGTAGGTGGAAGCGCTGCGCAAGTTCTTTTCAAACCCAGGATAGAAATCGCCGATGACGGTATGCCAATCGGTGCCGCCCTCTTCGATGTTGTCCAGCTTGTTTTCCATGCCCGCGGTAAAGCCTACGTCCATAACGTCTACGAAACACTTTACGAGCATATCGACGACGTCGTAGGCAATCGGGGCGGGAACCATATATTTACCGTCTTTTTTGACGTATTTTTGCATTAATTTGGAGATAATCGTCGCGTACGTGGAAGGTCTGCCTATCCCCTTTTCTTCCATCGTTTTTACGATAGAAGCGTCCGTATAACGAAGGGGCGGCTTGGTGAATTTTTGTTCCTTTTGCATCGAAACGAGGTTTAAAATATCCCCCTCCTTTAAATCGGGCAAAAGCTTCGACGCGTTGATTCCCTCGTCCTCGTCTTTCTTTGCGCTGACGTCTTGATACACCGCCGTGAAACCGGGGAAGAGTAATACCTTTCCGCTCGATTTGAAAACGTAGCCGTTGTTTTCGATTTCCATCTGCATACTGTTGTATTTTGCCTCCGCCATTTGCGAAGCCAAGAAACGGTCGTACACCAATTTATACAGTGCGTAGTGTTTCTTATCCAAAAGCCCCTTTGCCTTTTCCGGCGTCATATTGATATCGTTGGGACGAATCGCTTCGTGCGCGTCCTGCGCACCCTTTTTCGAGGCGTAATAGTTGGGTTTTTCAGGCACGTAGTCCTCGCCGTACACCGCACGGATGCGATCGAGCGCCTTTGCCTGTGCTTCCTTGGAAACACGGACGGAGTCGGTACGCATATAGGTGATGAACGCGATATGATCGCCGTTTTCCGTGGCGATACCTTCGTAAAGGTGCTGCGCAAGCGTCATCGTTTCAGGCGCGGTAAAGCCAAGCTTCGTCGAAGCGTCTTGTTGCAACGAGCTGGTCGTAAAAGGCGCGGGTGCGTGGGATTTTGCAATCGTTTTCTTGACCTTGGAAACGGCGAATTTACCGCTGTCCAATACCGCAAGAACGCTTTCCGTTTCTTCTTTGGACGAAGGTTTGTATTTTTTTGCGCCCTTCTTTTCCAGCATCGCCTTAAAAGGCGCGTGCGTTTTGGGCAAGTCTTGTAATTCCGCCGTCAAATTCCAATATTCTTGGGGAACGAACGCCGCAATCTCCCGTTCTCTTTCCACGATTAAGCGCAAGGCAACCGATTGGACTCTTCCCCCCGAAAGGGTGCGTTTACCGTTACCGTTTTTGTCCTCGATTTTGTGGTTCAACAAGGTGGAAAGCTTATACCCCACCAATCTGTCCAACACGCGGCGCGCCTGCTGCGCGTCTACGAGACTATAATTAATTTTACGCGGCGTTTGCAGTGCGTGTTCGATGGCGCGTTGGGAAACTTCGTTGAATTCGATACGGTTCAACCCCTCTTCATCCAAGCCAAGTACCGTCTGTAAATGCCAAGCAATCGCCTCGCCTTCTCGGTCAGGGTCGGTTGCAAGATAAACGCGGTCCGCTTTTTTGGTCGCGTCCGTAAGGCGGCGAATAACGTCTTCTTTCCCCTCGGAATTGACGTACTTAGGCTCGAAATTGTTTTTGATGTCCACGCCAAGCGTATGCACGGGCAAGTCGCGAATATGCCCCGCCGAAGCGTCTACGCGGTATTTGCCTTTGAGGTATTTGGAGATGGTTTTTGCCTTCGAAGGCGACTCTACGATAATTAAATCCATTCTATATTCCTTACACTTTAATTTTTTACGTTTTTTAGTTTATACGGCCCCGTAGCGGTTGCCGCCAAGAGCCGTCGCGCAGCCTTTTACCTCTAATGCCGAAAGAATTGCGCGAAGTTTAAACACGGGAATCCCCGTCGAGGAAGAAAGTTCGCTGACGTGGGCTTCGAGATTTTGGGAAAGCGCCTCGTATACCTTTGCCTCGTCCCCTTGCAAAGCGGGTCTGGCTTTTTGCGTGGACGTAACGCCAAACTTTTCCAAAACGTCCTGCGCCGTTTCCGTTAAATAGCCGCCCTTTTTAATCAAGTCGTTACAGCCTACGCCTGCCGCCGCGGAAGGCGGATAGGGCAACGCAAAGACGGATTTAGCATATTCCTTTGCGTATTTCGCCGTAATCAACGCGCCGCTCTTTTCCCCTGCGCTAAGAACGAGAACCCCCTTACAAAGCGCCGCCAATAATTTGTTGCGATATTCGTAGGAAAACGCCCTAATTTCACTTTCGTACGGGTGCACGGAAAGCAACAAGCCCCGCTGTGCCACCCGTTCTAATAAAAACTGCTGCGCGCGCGGATAGGCAGAAAATCCGCCTGCAAGCAGACAAAGAATCTTCCCCGCGCCGCCAAGCGCGCCCTCTATCGCCGCCGTATCCCCACCGTCCGCCGTGCCCGTTACAATCGTATAATGCGCACTGAGTTCTTTGGCAATCGCCTCCCCCGTCTTCAACGCCGACGAAGGGGTTCTGCGAGAACCGACGATCCCGAATTTTTCGTTTTTAAGCAACGAAATATCGCCCAGCGCGTAGATTTTTTCGGGGCGGTCAGGCAAAGGAAGCCACGACTTTGGATATAACGGCGAGGCAATATCGATTTCCACCAACGCGTCTTTCAAAGTTTTTTCTTCAAACAGCAACTTTCGTTCTCCTTATGCGTTTTACACGGCGAATAAATACGCCAACAGCCCGATTTGCCAAGCCAAACCCAAAAGATTGACGGCATGAAAATACCAACGCCGCGTTTTATGCCGAACAATCTGCATGGCAAGATATCCGCCGACTGCTCCGCCGAAAAAAGAGGCGGAAAGCAAGGTTTTTTCTGGAATTCGCCATTTCTTATCCACGGCGCGTTTCTTATCCACGGCGTAGAGAAGAAAGGTTATCAAGGAAGCTGCCGCCAAAAACGCGGCGTAAAGATATATCCACATAAGCGTTTACGGGTCTAAATTGAAGCTGCGATAGGAAATGGCTTCGTATAAATGCTCGGGGGTGATTGATTCGGAAAGTTCAAGGTCGGCAATCGTGCGGGCGACCTTTAAGATACGGGAACGGGCGCGGGCAGAAAGACGCAGTCTTTCAAACGCCTCACGCAAAACCTCTTCCCCCTCTTCATCCAAAGCGCAATAGGCGCGGGTTTCCTTTTCGCCCATCTCCGCGTTTGATTTTATATTGCTGCCGTCAAAGCGAGCGCGTTGGATTTTTCGCGCCGTGTCCGCGCGTTTTTTTACCTCGGCACTGCTTTCCTCGGCGGCTTGCGACACCAACGCGTCGTAGTCCACGCCGTCCACCTCGACTTGAATATCAATACGATCGAGTAAAGGACCCGAAACCCGGGCGTGATAGCGGCGGATATCGTTGGGCGTGCAAGTACAACGGCGTTTTTTACTGCCGTAATGCCCGCAAGGACAAGGGTTCATACTGGCACACAGCATAAAGGACGCCGGATAGGTTACCGTTCCGCCCGAACGGGAAATCGTGATAACGCCGTCCTCTAAAGGTTGACGAAGGGCTTCCAACGTCGAACGTTTGTATTCGGGCAGTTCGTCTAAAAACAGCACGCCGCCGTGGGCAAGGCTGATTTCGCCCGGATGTACGCTTTTCGTGCCGCCGCCGCAAAGGGAGACGGTCGTAGAGGTATGATGGGGGCTGCGGAAAGGTCGAACGGTAACGATTCCTTTCTCTCCGAGCGTACCCGCAACCGAGTGAATTTTCGTAATTTCCAACGCTTCGTCGAAAGTCATATCGGGGAGCACGGCGGGCAGAGCGCGGGCAAGCATCGTTTTCCCGCTGCCCGGAGGTCCGACGAACAGAATGTTGTGTCCGCCTGCTACGGCGACTTCCAATGCGCGTTTTGCTGTTTCCTGACCCTTGACAAACGCCAAATCGAACGCCGCTTGTCCCTCCTCGCTCGTCGTATCGAACGCCGCGGGAGCTACCTTTTTCAACGGAGCTTTTCCCGTTAGATGAAAGACGACTTCTTTTAAATTATTCGCCGCATACACGTTGACGCCGCGAACGTAGCTGGCTTCCTTTTCATTGTCTTTGGGGATAATGAACGTCGTAAAGCCTTTATCACGAGCGGAAATAATTGCAGGCAATACCCCCGTTACAGGGCGTAAATCGCCGTTTAAAGCTAGTTCGCCAAGGAAAACCACGCCGCTAACGTCCGCCGAAATCGTACCGTAGGCAAGCATTAAGCTAATCGCCACGGGAAGGTCGAACGAGGTGCCTTCTTTCTTGACGTAGGCAGGGGCGAGGTTGACGGTAATCTTATGCATGGGAAATTCGAGTGCACTGTTTTTAATGGCGCTCTTTACCCGCTCTTTCGATTCTTTTACCGCCGCATCGGGTAGGCCTACCATATCGTACGCGGGTAAGCCCTTGGATATGTCCGTTTCCACGGTTACGCAGACTCCCTCTAAGCCCGAGAGCGCGTAGCTTTGTACCCTTGCAATCATAGTTTTTTCTCCCGTTTTTCTAAAAAAGGAAATCCGCAAAGGTCAACCGCCCGCGGATCTCGCTTTCGTGTCGATTATTTAAACAGTCCGTTGTTTCCAAGCGACGTCCATTGGAACCATTTTGCTGCGTTTGCGCTGGTAGCTACGCCGTACATGGAAGGAATACTCATAAAGAATACCGCTGCCGACAATACGACGATTGCTAAAACGCCGATTTCCGCCGCGAGCTTTTTGCCCTTCGTCCAAGTTTCGGGGATAAGCAAGAGCAAAGTAGGGATAAACGCGAGATACAGAGCTTGGAATCCAAGCGCGTACACGCAGTTTGCGTGCACTTTCAACGCGCCTGCCAAAGCGAACGCGAACATACCGCCAAGGAGCAGGAAATAGGTTCTGCGAATTCGCAAGTCTTTCTTTTCCGTAGTCTTATGAACAAAGCCGAGCACGACCTTTACCGTTACTGCAACGAAGGACGCAAGCGCCGCGAACGAAGCGATGAGGTTGGGCAATACGTTCCATGCAAGATAGCCGTCTACCGATGCTACGTACAAGGTTGCAGGAGAAATCGGCAACAGCCAAGACAACACGCCGCCGTCGTTTTGCGCAAACGCCGTAAAGCAACCGCTGCGCACCGAATAACGCAAGCCGCGCCATACCGTAACGATAAAGCCTTCGTCCACGTTGCCGTTTGCACGGATAAACGCGGTATAGCAAGAAATTGCCGCAAGCAATAACAATACCGCCGTCATCATCACGAAGGAAAGCGCCGCATAGCCAAAGCAAATACGTACTTTGTCTTCGTAGTTTCTCTTTGCTCTTTCCGCCGCACGGTTTACGATTACCTTTTCGCCGTCTGCGTTGAGTTCCGTTTCTTCTTTCCCCGCCGTCTTTTCCAAAGCGAGCTTGTAGGCAAGCTTTTGTCTTCTAAGACCGAAGCCGAACAAGACGAGAATGCCAAGGGTGGGAATCATCGCCGTTGCGTCGATTGCCATTGCAAACGCCGCAAAGACGCCGGAGACAAATACGTTCAAGCCGCCCCTGAGAATTTTGCGAGAAGAAATGCCCTTTGCATAGAATTTGTACATAAAGTACGCACTCGTAATCAACGCACTAGCCACCATTGCATACGGCGCGCCCAAACGGCCGACCGTCGTTGCCAAACCGCCCACGCAAAGGAGCAACGCCGCAAGGAAGGAAACTTTTTCGTTTTTGGTAACTTCTTTGATAAGAAGCGCCGCAAACAAAATTAACAAGGTCGTTGCAACCAGCGACGGGAAACGAAGCGCAAACACGCTTTCTCCAAACGCGGAAACGGAGCCCGAAAGCAGAACGGTCGCGAGATAGTTATGGTTTTTCGCAAGGAGATATACGCTGTCTTTATCGTAGGTTGCGTCCCCTTGCAAATTGTTGACGGAAGCGAGGTAGTACGCTTCTTCTTCCGTGAAATTATAATACGCGCCCGCTTCTGCGTTGTACGAGTCCTGTGCGTCGTAAAGGCAAGCGAGGTCTTCTTCCGTATATTTGTTGCCCTTTATCCCTCTATACCCTTGGATTTCCATACGATTGCCGTTCGTGTCGAAACAAACGATTTCGCGGATTACGAGGTTGTTATTCGCTTTGATTTCCAAAGTCTTGACCGTCTTGGGTTTGGCGATATCGACGCCGATCTGAATCCAATTGTAGTTGGAAACTTTCCCCTCTTCCTTTTGCGTCGTAACGTTCGACAAGGTCAACGTCAAATCCTTTACCGTCGTAAAGCTCGAATTGGTTGCAGGCGTAGACGAAGTATTCGTCTTTACGCTGATGGTGGTTTCCTTTTCGAGGTTGGTGTGGATATCCCCTACGTTTACGTAAACGGAACCCAGCATTTCGTTATTTTCCACCGTCAACGAAAGGTAGATAGGCGAATCGGCTTTCACCAAGAGGGATTGCCCAGCCGTCTGCGTCGTGCCGAGGGTGAATGCACCGACCGTGAAAAACACGATAAGTAGTGCAATAAGCGCCCACATATACGAAGTAAGTTTTTTCATAGTGCTCCTTTGGGATTTTTCTTACCTTGTAAGAAGAATTCCCCTTCCTTATATATTCCTGTTCTATATTGTACAGCAAAAAGGGAAAAAAGTAAACCGAATTGCAAAGCTTTTTTCCCTTTTTTTTGATAAAGTATCGTATTGAAAGCGCCCCGCCCTTGTCAAAAACTCCTACTATCGTAACGACGGCGTTACACTTTGACGAAGTATTGCGAAGTGTTTCCCGTGCGCAAAATACTTTTCTTGGCTACACTGCGCGCGGTTAATACGAGCAAGACAAGGAAAAGCGAGTACCCCGATAGGAGCGCCGAGCTGCCCGTTAAGAAAGGCATTGATAATGCCTTTTAGGGGCGAGTTGAGTGAGCGCATTTGCCCGCGCGAACGATGACCGAACGCAAGGTCTTCCTTGCCTTGCGTGAGACCCAATCGTACGTAACTGAGGGGCACGGAGCTTTGACGAAGTATTGCGAAGTGTTTCCCGTGCGCAAAATACTCTTCTTGGCTTCACTGCGCGCGGTTAATACGAGCAAGACAAGGAAAAGCGAGTACCCCGATAGGAGCGTACTGTGCGTACGTAACTGAGGGGCACGGAGCTTTGACGAAGTATTGCGACGGATTTCCCGTGCGCAAAATAAAAAATAAGTCCGCCCTTGACTTTGGGCGAACTCACTTTCTCGGTATTCCGTTTTCCGAACTTAAATTTTTTCCTTAACTTTAGCCGCTTTACCCGTACGACCGCGCAGGTAGTACAATTTCGCTCTTCTAACTTTACCCTTTCTAACGACCGTGATGGACGCGATTCTCGGGGAATGAAGAGGATAGGTTTTTTCTACGCCTACGCCGTAAGAAATGTGGCGTACGGTGAAAGTTTCGGAAATGCCGCCGTTACGCTTTGCGATAACGATGCCTTCGAAGTTCTGAACTCTTTCCTTGCCACCTTCGATGATTCTGTAACCGACCTTAACCGTGTCGCCTACTTCGAATGCGGGAACTTCGGATTTCATGCTTTCTGCGTTGATAGCCTCGATAATTCCTTTCATTTTAGACTTTACCTCCGTAATTTACGAAACGCTCATAACCCGCTGCACGATTCTTCATCGTACCCAAAAAAAGGCAGAGGAACGCTCGAAGTCAACGAATATTATATATAATTTGCGCCCCTTTGGCAAGCGTTTTTCACTGCCTTTTTCGATTTTTTTTAAAATTTATCACATCGCGATAAATAAATAGGCGTAATATCCCACGAAACCTGCCAGCATCACGATACCGCTGACGCGGCGGAGCTTATGTTTCGGCAGATAGGTAAACAGAGCCAAAAGGCACGCCGTGCCAAGAGAAATGATCCCGTCCGAGAGGAAGGATACTCCTTCCGAGGAGAAGGGCAAGGGTACAATCAACGCAGACATCCCTGCCACCATTAGGATATTGAAAATATTGCTGCCGACGATATTTCCTACGGCGATGTCCGTTTCACCCTTTTTCGCCGCCGTAACCGAGGTGATAAGCTCGGGCAAGGAAGTCCCGATCGCCACGACGGTGAGCCCAATGACCTTTTGCGGCACGCCCAAGGCGTTTGCAATCGTCGTCGCTCCCTCTATGGCGAGCATTGCGCCGCCCACGACGAATCCCAAGCCCACGAGGGTCAAAACGCCGAGAAACCAGCCCTTGCCCTTCATCGTGTTATACCACGCGCCAAAGCCCTTTTGCGGAAGTTCTTCTTCCGCCTCTGAAACGACCTCGTGCGAATCCAACGCGGACATGGTAGCCTCTTTTTTACGGGAACGCAGGGCCTTCCAAATCAACAGCGCCGTATAGCCCACCAATGCGCAAACCATAATCGCCCCCTCGTAACGGTCAATCTGATCGTCAAACGCACCGAACAGCACGATCAGCAAGGACGATCCGACAAGCACGGGCAAATCTATAAACAGCGAATCCTTTTGCACGGGAATCGAGCAAATCAACGCCGACAGACCGAGAATGAGCAAAATATTCATAATATTGCTGCCCAAGACGTTGCCGATTGCAATGCCCACGTCCCCCTTCGCCGCCGAAACGAGCGAGGTTGCAAGCTCGGGTGCGCTCGTACCGAACGCCACGACGGTAAGCCCGATGACGAGGGCGGGGATACGCAACTTTGCGGCAAGCCCTGCCGCGCCGTCCACAAACCAGTCTGCGCCCTTGACCAAGCATGCGAAGCCGATGATTAGCCATAAGATTGCTAAAAATATTTCCATAAAACCTCCGCGACGGATTTTCGTCCGTTTTTATTGACAAAAAAAGAAGACTTATGCGCAAAAAGCCCTTGCGGGTTTTGCACATAAGTCTTGCCGTTTACGATAATACCTTGGGATTTCTCCCCGTGATGTAGATATCACCACTTCCTTTCGGAAGCCGACTACTCCCCTATGCCGCGACTATTGTAACACAGACGGAATTATTTGTCAACGGTTTTTTTAAATTTTTTAGCTTAAAATCAAATCGGCAGGCTTTACAATCTCCTCGCCCTCTTTAAAAAGTTTAAAATTTAATTCCGCCGTGGCGGCTGGTATAACGATGAATATTTTTATTCAAAAGCTCGATCGCTTCCTCCGCCGTAGTTACGCCGTATACTTTGTCTTCGGGAATCTCAGGATAACGCGCCGTGTCGTCTAGACGGGTATTCGCCAACTTTTCGCTCCAACCGCCCGAATTTTCAAAGGCGAGAATAAGACGTTTCATCGACCACGCGAAGGCGTATTCGCAGAGCGTTCCTGCACCGCCGCCCACACCGATTACGGCGTATGCGTTGGCAACCAGACCGTTACGCAGAACGTCCAAACCCGTTGGAATCACGATATCTGCAAACTCGTTCGCCGTTTCACTGTCAAACGAGGGAAGAACGGCAATCGTATCGCCTTCTTTGTAATTTTTCGAAGCGCGTGCGCCTTCTAACGCCGCCGCCATTACACCTTGACCGCCGCCCGTTTGTACGCGGTAGCCGTTATCCACCAACGCCTTCCCGATTTCGAACGCCAGGCGGTAGCGAACGCCGTCTTTTTCTATCTGTTTATTGCCGATAACGGAGACGATCTTTCTTTTGTCTTTATTCTCCATAGTTCCCTCCTTTGGCTTTTAAAACCATATTATACAGTATATGCAGCAAGCTGAGCTTGCAAACAATTTTTATCGGATAAAATTGGTCATAATCTTGCGTTCGCGCAACGGTTCCAACCCTGCTTCCTTACCGAGCTGAATACATTGCAAAAGCCAAGCCATATTGTTGCCAAGGATACGCATCGTTTGCAAGCCCTCTTCGTCCTGCAACGCCTCTTCCGCGGTGTTGCCATGGATTTCGTTCCAATAATTCGATCCGACGATGGGCATATTGTTGATGGTGAAATA
>JAZUCW010000027.1:0-3373 GCA_045639305.1 Candidatus Scatosoma sp. | reverse complement strand
AAATTCTTCACAGTTTACGGTAGAAACCCCGTTGCCGTTTTCCGTAGTATATATATCCGTCGTCGGTACGTTATACGAGGAAACGTCCTCGCGGCTGACGTATTTATAAAGATCCTCTGCATACGCTTCGTAATCGGTAAGATTCATCGAAGGCACGTCCATAGGCATAATGCGGTTTTCCACCATAAAGTCGTAGTATTTTTCGTACAGCTCCGTGGATGAATAGGTATGCCCTTGCGCGATTTGGTCAACGTACATCGTCGTGCTTGACCACAGGTTAAACGCGGACATGGTATGGGTTTCCTTGCCGATATCGAAATTGTAGATTTCTACTTCCAGCTGTAGTTTACGGATTTCCCCGTCCGTATTTACGATAATTTCGCCCGTGTACACGCCGGCTTGCATATCGCTTTCCGCCGATACTTCAACCCAAACGCCCTGATTGTTTCCTTTGGAAATTTGATTTTCTCCCGACCATACGTAATTCGCCATCGGAACGATTGCGTCGGGATAATACCCCGCCGTAAACGCTTCGGTGTTAATGGTCTGGGTGTTGGGAACGTAAATATAATGTTCTGCGTATATCTCTACGGCAGAAGCAGGCAAAACTTCGCCGTCCTCGTTTTTCAGTTCGGACACGCCCACGGAAAAAGCAGAAATGTCCTTGGTTGCATAAATAATAAATTGTCCTGCTTCCGTCTCGTTTTTTGCCACCCCAATAGAAAGCGTATCGCCGTATCCGTAATCGGGAATGTCGTCGTCTTGTTTTAAACGCAACGTATTGGGGATAACCGAAAGCGTTGCCTTCGTATTGCTTTTCTTACCCGCTGCCTGTTCTTCATCCGAGCTGCAAGCCGCGAATGAAGAAAACAACATCAATGCAAGCAACGAAGCCGTAATTCTTTTCAGGAATTTTTTCATTTCGCTGTCTTCTCTCCTTTATTTTACAAACTCTATCGAATTGATGTAGAAATACTCTCCGCCCCACATCTGGAAGGTAAGGTGCGGCACGTTGGATTTATTTTCTACTTTGGACAAATCGTAGGTATACGTTACCCATTGTCCCGAATCGTCCACGCCGTTGTTCGTTATCCGTTCGCCGTTGAAATACAACGCCGAATCGCTGGTTTCTACTCTAACCGTAATCACGATAGCGGTATACTCGCTGAGGTCATTCGCAAAGAACCGCCCCGACTTTCCTTCTGCGCCGCTTGCATTCAAAAGCCGCAAATTCGCATATTCTCTGCCCTCGTTTTTCGTTACTTTCAAGGCTCTTTCGCCGTCGTCGGTATCGACAACTCCCACAGTAGAGGTAACCCCGCCGGGGAAATCGTAACGATTATACGCATAATCGCGGTCGCTGTAATCTTTCTTGATACCGTATTCGTATCTATTAAGGTCCCCTTTGCTTTCGAAGTCAATGATATTTTCCATATCGTAATTCGTACCGTAGATATCATCGAGATAGAAAGTCGCCTCGTCCAGCTTATCCTGACCCATCTGAATCGCGTCCGTCCCCGAGAATACGTTGCCTCGAACCCCCAACGCAATACGGTAAATACGGTTTTGCTCGTCCAGCTTCGCGCCTTTTGCCTTACTCAACGCAGGAAGATTTACAATGACTTCGTTCCAACCCTCTTTCAGTCGGTACACGTATTCGGCGCGCTTTAAGCCCGTAGGTCCGTCTATCATAAATACTACGTTAAACTCACAATGCCCCACCGAAGAGTATACGCGTAAACCGAAATATTTTTTGGTGGAGATTTCACTGATGATGGGCTCGTATGCACCCTCTCTGTCGATGTACGCCAAGGGAGCATAATTGGGATACAACCCCGTATTGAGAATGGTGTACGCCAATACGTCCTCCCCTTCAAATTTTACGCCCTCTACGTATACTTCGTCCTCTTGGTATACCTGTCCGCCGATATCCAAATAATCCATCTTCCAATCAGCCACGTTCGTACCGTCGGAAAGCATTACGTCGTAACGGGTTTTCGCCGACCAAACCGCATTGAGGGACACGTCGCTGTATACGGGCGCGTCGAAATCAAACGATTCCCCGTTAAAGTACCAATCAATCAACTGCTTGTTTCCGTTTTCAGGGTCTTCAGGTCTTACGGCAAGCCCGCCGTACTTTATAATCTGCTGCTTTACAGCGCTGCCTCCCGTCGAATCGAAACGAATGGTAAACGTTTTTCTCTTATAGTACACCTTTAACGCCGTCGAGCCGTCCTCGGCTACCGTCGTTTGCAAAATATTATTCTCGTTGCTCGTATCAAAATAGAAGCCCTCGAAAGATTTGATCGTTGCGTTTACCCGCGAACAAATCATACCCGAATGCGAAGTATCTTCCTCTTCCATTACGTAGCCGCCGTCCAAAGTTTCCGTATAATACTGTACGGAATACCCAGCGTTTTCACGGGAAGCTACGTTGAAAGTATACGTTTTTGTCTCCGAAACGTTAAACGCTCTATCCGTCGCCACGTATTCGAGCGAATATTGTCCATAATTATCCAATGCAACCGTATCCCCGATTGCTACGGGCTTTCTATCGCCGCTTGCATCGATTAACGTCGCCCCGATATCCACGGAAGCGTTATACGGCGCTTTCAACGAATTATCCTGTACGCTAATATCGGGAATCGTAATTTCATCGCCGATGGTTACGTTCTCCAGTTTTTCTTTTACTCCGCCAAGCACAGGCTTTTCTTTATCCGCCTTTGCCGTCAAGTAAATCGTCTTCGTATACGTTTCCCCCTCGGCGTTCGTTACCGAGTAGGTAATTTCATATTTTCCCTCTTGTTCGACGGTAAACGAATATTTCCCGTCCGTCTTATGCCCTTTCAGTTCTACGCCGTTAGGCTTTACGATCTTCGCCGTATACGCAAGCCCTTCGCCGATTTCTGCGGGAATTTCAGGCTCGGGCAAGGTTACCGTATACCCGACCATACCGTTAAAATCATTCAGCCCTTCCAAGCCCAGTTCTTCTTCACCGCAAGCCGCAAACCCGAAACAGCTTGCCGCCAACGTCGCAATGCTTAATCCAAGCAATAATTTTTTCTTCATGTCTTCTCCTTTCTTATGCCGCAAACGTAGAATACGTCGCAACCAGAGGTTCGCCCTCTAAGCCCCAAATATTGATGGGGATAACCTTTACGCTATATTCGGTATTCGCTTTCAACGCAGAAAGCACGAACGCCTCGTCCGCCGTAGTATCTCCCCAATAGAATACGTCCAGATAGTTATACTCTTTTTCAATCGCCGCCGCGTTATTATTGGGATTATCCGTCGGCGTAACGATGATTTTATACATATACGGACAGCTTTCGTCCATCATTTGCGGGAACACCGCCGTAGGACGGGTAGCCGA
>JAZUCW010000026.1:0-8922 GCA_045639305.1 Candidatus Scatosoma sp. | reverse complement strand
AATTTGTCCAAAATTTCTTTCGTTTCACTCATAGTATTATTATACCATACCTTAGCAAAAAACGCAAGTACTTACGCCCTTTTCGCGCTTGCCGATTAGCCGCCAAATGCGTCGAACTCGCACTCCCGTCTAAATCTTTCTAAGGCGCGTAAATACCGCTCGCTTAAGGAGAGGGTATAACGCTGTTTTTCTTCGTAGCCGAGCGTGGCGTAATATTCCTTGTCCGTCAGTCTTCCAATGGCGTCGCTGACCTCCCCTTCGGACAGCAGCATTTCTTTTACGCGCAAATAAAAATCGTCTTCCTTTTTGCCCTCGATTTTTGCCTCGACCTGCGTTTTGAAATACCGCCCCGCTTTGCTTTCGTTTAAGCCCTGCTCCCTTGCTTTTTCCTTTTGCAGCGACATATCCTTATGACACTCTGCCCAAAACCCGCTTTTGATTCTGCTCTTTGCACGGCGGGCTTCTTCGCGAAGAGTGCGCGCGTTGTTTCCACGATGTTCCTGCGACATAATTTTCTCCTTTTTTCCCTTTTTCGACAAAGAAAAAAGCTCACGGATCGCGTGAGCTTTTCTTTCGTTAGTTTCTGCTTCTCTTTCTTGCAGCTTCGGACTTCTTCTTCTTTTTTACGGAAGGCTTTTCATAGAATTCCTTCTTTCTGAGGTCCCCGATGATACCGTCGCGAGAGCATTTTCTCTTGAAACGGCGCAATGCGCTTTCAACGTTTTCGTTTTCACCAACTCTAACCGTAGACATACTTTTCAACCCTCCTTTGCCGATGCGTTTATTTTTTACTACGTAATTATAGCAATTCGGCGCGAGGTTGTCAAGTCTTTTTTTACGCTTTTTCTAACCTTTTTACCCTTTTTTGGAAAATCTAAAAGGAGTATTTGTCAGGCTTTGCCGAAAAACCAAAACCTTAGTCGATTTTTTCAAAATCCTCTTTCGGGTGCTTGCACCAAGGGCAAATAAAATCGTCGGGCATCTCCTCGCCCTCGTGGACGTAGCCGCAAATCTTGCACACCCAACGCCCTTTTTTCTCCTCGGTTTTTGGCGCCGCCTCGGGTTTGGGTTTGACGTTGTTTAAATAATATTCGTACGAAACGGATTTTTCATCCGAAAGTTTTTTCGCCTCGGTTACTTCGGCAACGAACAACGTATGCGTGCCGTAATCGTAGCTATCAATCACCTTTGCGCTAAGCACTGCGTTGGCATATTCGGGCAAATAATACAGTCCGTTTTCGCTCGTCTCGTACCTGCCCTCTGCAAATTTATCCGTATCTCGTCCCGATGCGAACCCGAACTGACGATAGATGGAAAAAGGCGCGCTCTCTGTCAGAATAGAAACGTTACAAATCCCCGTCTTTTTCAACAGCTGCTCGGAATAGTTCGCTTTGTTGACGAACACCGTAATGCGTTTGGGGTTGTCGGTAATCATCGAAACCGTGTTGACGATACAGCCGTTTTGCTTTTGTCCGTCCGTCGTCGTCAAGACGAACAACCCGTACGTCAATTTATACATCGCCTCTTTTTCAATCATTTTTTATTTCTCCGTTTTTAATTTATGCTTTCCAAAGTCCGTGCAAGTTGCAGTATGCGTACACCGCCACAAGCGAATCGCCGTCCGCCAGCGAGAAGATACAAACGGGCGCGCTGTCGGGGGTGAGATATTTTACCTGATACCCTTGCGCCGTTTCAATCGCTACCCATTCGATAAGATGTTCGCTCGTCATCGGGTGCGCTACGCTGCCTACGTCTACCTTTACCTGCTTGCATTTTTTCGTAACGACAGGCACGTGTTTTTCCTGCGCTGCATCCACTTCGCCGCCTTTCAGCTCTTTCCAACCCTCTAACAAAAGTTCGTCCTTGCTAATTACCGTCTTTTTACATTTTTCGCATTGATAAATTTTCATAATCCTTTTCTCCTTATTGAGATTTAATCTTATTTAGAGTATAGCACAAGAAAATCCTCTTGTCAATAGTTTTTCCAAAAAAAATTGAAAAAATCCTAAAAAAGGGTTATTGCAGGCAGGCGTATTTATAAAGGCGCTCGTTGATAAAGTCGCAAGAGGTTTTTAATTCGTCTTCGTTTTTGTAATCGTCTTTATAGACCTCGATAAAGAGTTTTCCGTCAAAACCGACGTCTTTTAAGCGTTTAATTAAGGTATCGAAATCAAAATTACCCTGCCCGGGCAAACGGATTTTCCCCTGTTCGTCCAAATCGGAAATATGCACGTAGGCGATATCCTTGCCCATTTCCTGTAAATACGCCGCATACCCCTCGCCCGCAATACGCGCTTGTTTGATATCCAAAACCCCTTTCAAGTCGGGGATATAGTCCTTCAAAGCGGAAAACACACCGACGCGGTTATACGTGGACCATTCGACGTTTTCAAGACAAAGCGTTACCCCCTTTTCCTTGCAAAACGCAAAGGCTTCCTGCAGGGCGCTGCCCGTCCGTTTCAAATCGTCCTTCCCCTCGCGCGCGGCTTTTTTATAGCGAGCCGTACCGTGAAAAGTGTAATAGGGCGCGCCCAAAATTTGCGCGCTTACAGCGATTTTTTCTAAGTACGCGTACACGTCCTTTTTAATCCGCGGGCATGCGCTGAACACCTGCGGCTCGATTTGTGCGTTAAGAATATGCACGGAATTGACGAAAACGTTCCCCTTTTTTTGGGCAAGCAGACGAGCGAAGTCCTCTTCGTATTCGGAAAACGAAGTGAGAAAAACCTCGGCGTGTTTCACCCCGATTTTATCAAAGAAAGGCAACGCCTCCTCATTGTATTTGCGCATAAACAGCGACGCCGTCGATATCCCCGTTTGCATTTTTAATCCACGTAATATACTCTATTTTCTTTTCTCGGTTTCTTTTCAGGGTCGATATCCGCATACCCTAAAATACAGTTACCAATCCCCTCGTATTCGCCCTCAATTCCAAGCGAACGCAAAATTTCCTTGCCCTCGTCGCTATCGAACGTTTCCCTCGCACGGTGAATCCAACAAGCGCCAAGCCCCAACGCGTGGGCAGCAAGCAGCATATTTTCCATCGCAAGCGAACCGTCGTAAAGATAGGTCGGCACGCTCTTATCCGCCAAGACGACGAGCACGACGGGCGCGCCGTAGAAAGGATCGCTGCGGTGGAAAGGGTCTTTCCCTGCGTTGAGATAGGAAAGTCTATCCCGAAGTTCTTTGTTCGTAACAGCCAAAATAATCGGCGCCTGTTTGTTTAAACCCGACGGCGCGTGCAAGCCTGCCTCGATTACTTTTTCAATAAGCGCCTTTTCCACGGGCGTATCCTTGTATTTTTTTACACTCTTGCGGGTTAAAATCGCTTGCATCGTATCCATAGTCTTACTCCTTTCTCTTTATTCTTTATATGTCAAATCGCTTTCCTGCCAATTTTTCAAGACCTCGCACATATCCGCCGCCAATGCTTTCGCGCCCGCCAAATCGTGGTCGAGATAATTGCCGCATTCTCTTTTCGTGTTCCCGGGGATTTCCCCTTCAAAATCACGGGCAAACGCCATACTCTCTTGCACGAGTTTGATCGCTTGCGTATGCGTTAATCCGCCTTGCGTAAGCAGATAAAACCCCGTCCGACAACCCATCGGCCCTACGTATACGATTTTGTCCCCTGCCTCGCTGTTTCGAGCATAGGTCGCGAAAAGGTGTTCGAGCGTGTGCGCCGCGCTCATCGAAAAATAATCGCCGCCGTTCGGCTTTTTCATGCGCACGTCGTAGGTTACGACCTCCCCGTCGATACGGGAAAGATACATACCTTTTTCTAATATATCGTGATTAACCGTAAAACTTGCTATCTTTTTCATACTTACTCCTTAACCAAACAAGGCGCGAAAAGCGGCAGGTACGGGCGCAGTGATGGAAATTAATTCCTTCGTCTGCGGATGGATAAATTCCAATTTGCTTGCATGCAAGCCCAACCGTCCCAAGGGGCCTTTCCCATCGCCGTATTTGTCGTCGCCCACGACGGGATGTCCGAGTTCTTTCATCTGCACGCGGATTTGATTTTTCCGTCCCGTGTCGATTTTTACACGCAGGAGGGAATATTTTTCGTTTTCTTTCACTACCTCGTAATGGGTAATCGCCTTTTGCCCCGTCGGATCGGACGTTGCGTACACGAGGTTGTTCACGTTCTCCTTTAAATAGGAGATCCGCGTTCCCGTTTTCTCCGCCAATACCCCCTCGACGACGGCGTAATATTCCCGCGTTTGTATCTGCTCGTTCCAATGCAGGCGAAGCATCGAGTGGATTTTTACGTTTTTGGCAAACATCAAAACCCCAGAAGTTTCCTTGTCAATGCGGTGCAAAATAAACGGTCTTGCCGTTTTATCCTTACTCTGCAAATAATCCACGGCGTACGAATAAGCACACTCCGTTTCCTTATCGCTTTCCACCGACAAAAGCCCTGCGGGTTTGTCCACCGCCACGAAATCGTCGTCCTCGTAAAGAATTTTCAAGGCAATACGGCGGGGTCTTTGCACGCGCTGTCCTTCCGTTTTTTGCGGAGCTGCTACTACGCCGTCCTTGACGGGTTTTCTCGCAAGCTTCACCTCGTCGTCCTTGGCAAGGATATAATTATACTGCGTTACTACCCTGCCGTTAACGAGCACTTGCTTTCGCACGAGCAACGATTTAACGTTGTTGCGAGAGGTATTGCATTTTCGCAACAAAAATTCTAACAATTCGTCGCTTCTGTTTACCTTATACACAGCGGTGTAGACGGGCGCGCCGTTGACCCGTTCTACCCTTTCTTCCCTTTTCTTATTCCCCGCACTTTTATGCAGATTTTTTCTGTTTTCCGTTTGCATTTTCATGATACAACGTCCACCTCGTTTCAGCCTTTCCTTCTCCCGTCTTTTTTCCACGATAAAAGTCTTTCTCTTTATCATTATACCATATTTTTTTGCCGTTTTCAAGGTTTATAAAAAAAAGATTTGACTTTCGTCAAATCTTTTTTCTAAGTTCTTCTTTTAATTCGTCTACCTGCAATAGTTTTTCCAAAATATTTCTGTCGTTGTAGAAATAATGGTTCGACGCCTCATAGCCAATGGAGGGCTCTCTTTCCGTCAAGACGAGTAATCTTTTGCAAATTTCTTCTTCCTCGTCCAAAATCTCCAACAATTCTTTTTGATACTTTTTCCACTCCCGTTTATAATAGGAGAATTTCGTATGCAGATAATCGGATTTAAAATGCACGTACGCCCCTTCCGCGCAGTCCTTTAACAAGCGCAGTCCGTTATCATCCGTCGCGTTTTCCAAAATCCGAAGTCCCTCTTCCCACGCCGACAGCAATTTTTCAAATTGCGCAATGTATACGTCATAGGGATAGGGATAAATCCAGCTTTCGTAATCGTCAAAAGCAAAACAAACCATCGTGGAACGCTTTTCTTCCCGCTCCAATTCCCAACGGTTGGCAACCCCTAAGGTTTTCGGAGAAAGATACAGTGCCTGTACGCTAAACGGGTATTCCTCAAACCCCTTACAAAACGCCTTCGACGCGCTTTCTATAAGCTTTGCGTTCTCGCCGAATTTCTTTTCGTACCAAGCCGACAAGGAAAATTTTCCCTTCTCGCGAACGTAGTCGCCAACAAGCCCAAGCATCGGCGAAGGATATCCCCCCAACGTCCAGGTCAGCATATAGTTATCCACGCCTGCCGCGCGCAAATTTTCAAGATGTCTAACAAGCAAATCGAACACGGGAAGATAGGGCACGGCAGAACATTCCCAACTGTCGTTGGTTTGTATCTTCGCGCATACGCCCAAGCCCCTTTCCTGCGCCGCCAAAAAGGCTTTTTTCGTAACTTCGCTCGGTCCGGGGTTTGAAATCGAATAATCGACCACGTGGCTTTTCACGCCGCCCTTTTCTATTTCCAAATCGTACTCGCTTGGACAAAGTGCGATAACGTCTTTATCCAGATAGGAAATTCCGCGCAACGTCTGTTCTTCCGTCCAACCCATATGGTCGGACCAACCCCAAAGATACGCGAGCGTCTTTGCGCCGCTGCCGCTATCTTTTAAGGCTTTGGCAATTACGTTTACCACCGCCGAAGCGATCTTTTCAGAGGGAATATCCTTACAAATCGGACAGTTGCAGTTCTCCGCCCTATGCGAATGGCAATGGGTGGGGTTCTCGCTCATCGTAATCGTGATAACACCGCCTAATCCGTGCACGTTTTCAAACAAGTCCTTCAAGGCGGTATACAGGTAACTGCGCACTTCTTCCTTTTCAAAACAAAGGTGCGCCACGCCGCCGCGAACCGTGCCTTTCAAATGCGCGTATTTGCCAAGTTTTTCTTCCGCGATTCCGCGCGGTTCGTTGATATACAAATAAATTTTAATGCCGTACTTTGCCGCTCTATCCACAAGCTTTTGCAGATTTTTTCTGCGGACGGGGTACTGCTTACTTGCGTTTTCGTCAAAGGGGTACGGGGAAAGCGCGGACAATAGTCCGTGCACCCAAAGCCCGTTGACCCCGTTTTGCTGATATTGCAAAAGCAAATCGTCGGAAAGATAGTTCTCGTCGTCCTCTAAAAAAGCGTCGCCGCAGGGCGTCAAATACCCGTGTACGAGGCGAATCCCCTCGTCTTCTTCCAATAAACGCGTACCTGCCCCTTGCGTTTTGCCAAAAAATACAAACGGGCGCGCGTTTTTCGGCAACAGAGTTTTCACCTTTTTTGCTAAAGCTTTTGTTTTTTCCTCTTCGGCTTTCGTTAAAGGTGTGTAGACGATTTCCGCGCAGTCGGGTTTAAACATCCCCAGCTTATCCTGCAAAAAATCCTCGTTTTGCAAGACGAATTCCAGCCTCTTTTCATCAAACCCAAGCAACGTCATGATTTGCGAATAGGGCAAGAGATACCAACAATTTCTAATAATCGTGATAAACCCTTTTTCTTCCCAAAGCGGATTATATCGAACGTTAGAAAGCCCCAATCTTGCCGCTTCGCGCACAATCGTCGCCTCGTCCGTTTGGAGCGTCTTTGCAATTTTATCCACGGAAACCAAGCCGTAATTTTCAAAAATTACGCTCTGCCAGCTTTGCGGAAATACTTCCTTTCTTTTTCGTACGGATTTTATAACGGGTAACATACCCCTCCTTCCCCGCCTTACACGGGCATTTCGTCATGAAAAATTTTCCAAATACCGTTTTCATACGAGAGAGAAAGCACTTCGCCTGCATGCGCAACGTCTTGGACTTGTTTTCCGTCAACGGACAGCGTAAAAGATTTTTCCTCTTTTGCAGGATTAAAGACGCGGAAAATATACCCGCCCTTTTCCCCTTCTTTCATCGTAGTCAGCACCACGTCGCCGTCCAAGCGCAGACAAGATAGTTCCTTTTTCTTCCCGCCCGTTGGAAATACGTTGACGGCATACGGCGGTTGATTAAAAAGTTCCGCTTGCTTGTATACGCTGCATACGTCCCCTCTGACGATACGCAAATTGTACGTGTAGCGACCGTTTTCAATACGGGGCAAATACCGATCCTGCGGATACAAATCCCGATCGGGTGTAATGGGATGGAAACAATACCCCGCTCCCCGCAAAAGAGTCAAGTACAAACAATCCTCTTCCACCGTACCTGCGTACACGCCGTCGTTGAGCACGGCAAACACTTCGCCGTTCTTTTCCACGCCCAGCCATTTTTGGAAGCACAGCTCGCCAAAGCTCGGCTTTTCCTCGTAGACAAACGGACCGTCGCCGACCGCTTTTCCCCCTGCCATGTCCTTAGGCAAGGGAATCCGCACGCGCGCCATTTTGTTTTTATCGGCAAACTCCACCGTCAATTTCAAATCGACGAACGGGTGGTTTTTATACACCTTATATTGCGCTACGGCGTTCGTATTTCCTGCGGTGGAGATCGTTTCCGCCACCGTTACCACGTCGCCGTCCTCGATAATATGCACGGGCGCAAGCGCCTTGTTTACCTTGCAAAATTCTTTGCTTTCTTCCCCTTGCATCTCTCGAAAGGCAACGGGATTCTTCCCCATGCCTTTCAACTCCTCTTGGCTCATACCCCAAGGGTCGGCTGTATCGTCATAAAGGAAAAACCGAACGGGCTTTTGCAAGGGCGTGCCTTGTAACAACGCCTCCAAATCGCCTGCCTTTTCCACCTTCGCTTCCGTTTGAACCTCCTCCGTTTTAATGGTAAAACGGGTAATTCCCATAGGTTTTAACAAGCCTTCAAAAACAAGTCTCTTTCTCCAATCGAGAGCTAAGGTCGAACTTTCTTTGATCTGCTGACAAAGCAATTCCTTCCCCTCTTCGTCATAGATATGCGCTTTCTTGAAAACCTCTTTGCTCCAATTTTGGTCGGGCAGGATAAATTCCACCTCGATAGGCGTTTGCACCTCGTAAGGCATATAGTTAAACACAAAAACAGGAAATTCCCCCTCGCCTGCACTCGGCTCGTCCATTACGAACCGCAAGAAGGCGCGCGTGCGGTAGTCTTTTAGCTCTTTTGCGCTTGCCGCCAACAATTCGATGCCCTCTTGTTCACAATCCTCGATCCCGCTGCCGGGCAGAATATCGTGAAACTGTGCCAACAAAATGCGTTTTTCCGCTTTCTGCCATTCTTCCGTTTTGATGGGCAATCCCAACAAGCTGGAAAGCGCCAACATTTTTTCCGTCCCGAAAAAAAGATTTTCCGTCGCGCGGTAGGCTTGCTTTACCCTCGCCATCGACGAATAACAGCCGGGCATACAGGTAACGAGGGACTTGTCTATCTCCCCGCCCATCTCTATCCCGTCCGCAAACAGCCTTTCGTGGGTACTGTGGAAATGCTCCAAGCCCGCAATTTGCAGATTTTTAATATCACGCAAATCCTTCCTCGACGGACCGCCGCCGTGATTGCCTACCCCCCAAAGGACGTAGTCAACGTCTTCCAAGGCGATTTTCGCCCCCTCTTTT
>JAZUCW010000025.1:0-13772 GCA_045639305.1 Candidatus Scatosoma sp. | reverse complement strand
CGCGCCTTTTTAAATCCATGCGCCATTCCTACCGACGCGCCCATGCACACGCAGGAATCCACCGCCGAAAGCGGGGGTACAGCCCCCAAAGTATAGCACCCAATGTCGCCGTTGACCGTCAGTTTTAACTTGCTTAAAACGTAGAACACTCCGCGGTGCGGACAACCTGCACACATAACGGGCGGACGAGCAGGCGATGGAGCAGGCAGTTCTACCCCCTCGTTTTCCTCCCGTTCTATCCCGAATTTTTCTTTAATCTTCGCAACGGAAATTTCCCCTTGCAAGGAAAACAACCCTTTCCCGATACAAGCAATCCCCGCCGCCTTTAACGTGTCCTCGATAAAGGGTTCTAATTCTTCAATGACGTACAACGTCTTTACTTTTTTTGCAAATTCCGCCACCGCCGCCACGGGCACGGGATACACCGTCCCCAGCTTGAAAACGTTTGCCTTAGGCAAGGCTTCTTTGACGTACTGGTATACGACGCCCGAACAAACGACGCCGATTTCTTCCTTTTCCGTCAATTCTTCACGGTTGCAAGAAAGGGTATTAAAATACTCCGTTACTTCCCTATCTCGCTGTTCCACGACCACGTGCCGTCCGATGGCGTTGGAAGGCATCATAACGTACTTGGACGTATCCTTTACGTACGGGCGCAAAGGAGCTTCTTCCCGCGCGCCTATCTCCACGAACCCGTGCGAATGCGCCACGCGCGTCGTTTCCCTAAGCAATACGGGAGTATCAAACTTTTCGCTGATTTCATACGCAAGTTTTACGAACTCTTTCGCCTCGTTCGCGTCCGACGGCTCTAACATCGGCACGTGCGCGCTGCGCGCGTAATAACGAGAGTCTTGTTCGTTTTGCGAAGAATGCATACCCGGGTCGTCTGCAACGGCAATCACCAGCCCCGCGTTAATCCCCGTATACGCCACGGTAAACAAGGGATCCGCCGCCACGTTTAATCCTACGTGCTTCATACACGCCATCGCGCGTACGCCGCCCACCGCAGCCCCGATCGCAACCTCGACCGCCACTTTTTCGTTGGGAGCCCATTCGGCGTAAACCCCGTCGTATTTTACAAAATTCTCTGCAATTTCCGTGCTAGGCGTGCCGGGATAGGCAGACAAAACCTTTACCCCTGCTTCGTATGCGCCCTGCGCAATCGCCCGATTTGTCAACATCAGCTCTTTCATTCGTTTCCCTCGATATTTTCAGCGTTTTAAAATCGTTTTCGCCAAAAAAGTATGATAGGATAATTATAGCACAACCGCCCAACAATGTCAATATTTGCAAGAAAAAAAACGGACTGACTTTTCCGTCAATCCGCCTTTTTTTCTTATACCAACGTCTTTACGAACGCATATTTTTCCAAGAGTATACAACTCTTTCCGTCCTTCCAGGTCCCGAAACGTTCGAAGGTGAAAGGACCTACGCTGAAATTCTCTTGTTCGGGGGTGTGGAAAGGTCCCATCAAGTTACGATTCCCTACCGTCAATACGATTTCCAACTCGTTTTCCCCAACCTGTAACGCCTTGGAAATATCCATACGGTTGCCGAACATCCACTTGCCGATATATTGCCCGTTTACGGTTACTTCCAGCATCTGGAAGCGATCGTCGATTACGAGTTCGTAATCCGTCGAATCTACGTTCACGGTTTGCTTTAATACGATATCTCCCGAGAAGAAGGGATACCCGTCGCAAACGAGGTCCTTAATCTCCTTTTTCTGCTTGCCGATGCGGAAGTTCTCGCCCAAAACGATCTTATCGTTTTTACCCGCTTCCATATCGCCGAACACCCCGAAATCGCCTTTGATAAGCACCGCTTCGATATCGGTATCGTAGGCAAGACAGTTCTTCAAACTTTCGGTTACGTTTTCGCCAAACAACGCATAGTAAACCTGCTCGCTTTGGAAATAATCGATAAGAATAACCGCCTCGTTAAGCCCTTTCTTCAAATGCTTTACAATATCGTACTTATGCAAAGGCTTTTCCACGTCGGAGGAGCCCGTTCTTTCCACGCGCTCGCCGTTTACTTCTACCCAAACGGTGTTGGTGTCTTCCGCCAACAATTCGCAACGGGAAGGCAATTCGTCTACGGTGAATTCGTATTTCAAATACAGCTTGCCCTCGTATCTTCTTTGCAACATCATATCGAAAATCCCCATATGATGGAAGGGCTCGCTATACGTAACGCCATCCGTCGAATAACGAATGAAATCCAACGCCAAATAGTTATCGGGCGCCTGGGCGACGGTGAATTCTTTCCCCAAGCGCAACGCTTTCAATGCAGGTTTTTCTACAGGTTTTTCGTTGCTGATATACAAAAGATAGGACTGTCCCTTGTCAAAATGTACGTTCGTGCCCATCGGGGTATATTCGTCTTTCAAAATATCGTAAGACAAGAAGGACGACCCGTTCTTCAAGCAGAAGGAAAGTTCGGTTTCTTCGCCAAGGTTGACGGCGTAGATAAATTCTTTGCCTTCCTTGTCCTTGCGGTACGCCGTACGAACGGTAGGATGCTGCGCCGTTTCAAAGGGCTGCGCGGAAATAATTTCTTCCCACGTAACGTTGCTTTCCAAATAGTCGTACACGAAAGGTTCACCTTCCAAATAGGTGGGCTTTTCGTCCATCATCAAGACCCTGCCCCCTGCATTTACGAATTCTCGCAACAATTTTTCCGTGGTTTTATCCATCGTATAGATCTTGGGAAGCACCACAAATTCGTACGCGCATTTGCCGAGAATCAATTTCTCCCCTTCGACCTTACCGTACTTGGCAAGCAAGGTTTCATCCAAATAATGGTGCGGGATCTGCTTTTCGCAAAGCTGTGCCGCCGCATAACGCAATCCGTCTTCCAATTCGCCGATGCCGTGGCGTTTTTCCCCTTCCCAATCTCTTCTGTATTCGAAATAGGTACTGCGGATAGGATGCAGCATCGCCGTATTGACAAGCTCTTCACTCTGCGCCAAAGTTTTCCCCAATACGGAGAAATAATCGTTAAACTGTTTAAAATTCTTTCTTACCCAAGGATTGACTTTCGAATAGTGCGCGGGATAATCGCGTTTTCTCTGTCCGTGTTCGGTATACGGCAACAAGTGCTGACACATCAAATTGACGCCGCCTACGTATTGACATTCGGCAATCCATTTTAATTCCTGCGGAGTAACGTCCCAACCGCAGCAACCGTAGGTTTCGGTGATGACCTGTTCTTTGCCAAGCTGCGCCGCTACGGAAGATACTTGCCGAGGCGCAATTTCGGTATTGATATCTCTGCCAAGCCAGTCGATTCCGGGAATATGTTCGTATTCGTAGAAAGGCATAATGCCAGCGCAACACCACATCTGCGCGCCCATCCAGCTCTCTTCTACGTAGTGCCCCGTCAAATTATAGCCGTTTTCGTCGCACCAATCGTATATTTTCTTGGCAAAGTTTTCCAGCATCAAAGCCTGCATACCCTTCCAATACTTGTATCTAAACGCTCTGTAGCCCTCTTTTTCTACGAACAATAATCCAAGTCCGTCGAGAATATCCTCGCCGTAGGTATCCGCAAAATAAGGCATAATCACCTTCGTATACGGCACGCCCCAACGGTAATACTGCGGCTCGTCGGTAAAGAACCCCTTCAAACTGTACGTATCCCGCTTTTTGTATTCTTCGTGGGTCATGGCGATAAATTTATCCACCACTTCGCCGTTGAGAATATCCGCCGTAGACGCTGCGTAATGTTGATATACGTTCAAGCAGTTTTCGCAAGGCGCAGAAACTCTCTTTAAGGTTTCGCCTGCCATATCGTAGGAAACCAACGCCTTTTCGTCGTACGCACCAATCGCAAAGGTGAGATATCTGTCGTGATTTTCAATATCGTCGAGAAGCTTCCCCCCGACAAACCCGCTAGGCCAGCCGTTTTCGTCGTACGCATACGCGTGCATGCCCAATTCTTCCGCCTTTTCCGAACAAGCTTTGATACAATCAAACCACTTTTCGCCAAGATATTCCGTTTTCAAACCGCCGCGCGCGTGCATAAAGAACCCGCCCACGCCGTTCTCGTTCATCCATTCAACCTGCTCAACAAGCCCCGCTTCGTCCAATTCGTCGTTCCAAGACCAGAAGGGAATACACTGATATTTCTTTTCCGTTTCTTTCATATTTCTTTTCCTTATATTTTCTTTTTTGGCTTTATTTTATAAAACAAAAATCGGTTTTTCGCGCATCACGTACCTTTCACGAACCCATGGTGCGCACGCTATCAACCGATTTGTTTTACTTCACAATAAATAATAGGGCATATCCGCGCCAACGCTGACGCGCTCGAACCCATCTTTACTTTCTACGCTCTTATTTGCCGTTTTTTTCGCCGTCGGCTTTTTCGCCGAGGATTTCCCCGCCCCGCACTTTTTCGTCGCCGTAGCAGGTTTTTTTGCCTTTTCTTCGATAGGCGCAATCAACTTTTCCGTCACCTGCGGATCAGGCAAAGCGATTACGTGGCTGTTCTCCATATCAGGCGCGCTCGTTTCCACTTTCGAATAACCGTTGTTCTCTACTCTCTTAATTGCGTTCTTACCGATGGGCATATTTTACGATCTCCTTTGCAAGTTTTGTATATTCGACCGCACTGCGGCTCGTTTTCTTATAGATAACGACGGGCTTGCTGTTGTCCTGCGCCCATTCTACCGCGCTGTCTACGCGTACGTAGTTTTCAAAGAGACGGGCAGAATCCAATTCCCCCAGCGTTTCCATCGTTTGCTTGAAATATTTCTTTCTTTCGTCCGCTTTCGTAACGGCAATCCCAAGCACTTCTAATTTCGGCGCAATCTTTTTCGCCTGCCCGATAAACTCGAACATATTCGCCAAGCCGAAGAGCCCCCAAGGGCTTGCTTCTACGGGAATCACAACGTAGTCGGACGCGCACATAATATTCATTACCCAGCCGCCCAAGGTCGGAGGCGAGTCGATAAGGATATAATCGTAATACCCTTTCGCGCGTACCCGTTCGAGGCACTTTTTCAAAACGGTTTCTCTTTGCCATTTTGCAAACAAATCAAATTCGATAGCACTCATCAACGAAGTCGAAGGCACGATATCCAAACCCTTAATATCCGTTTCCACGATATAATCGGTCAAATCCTGTTCGGATACCACCGCGCGATAAATATTTTTTTCGCCCTTTGCGTATTCGTAAGCGCGCTCTTCGTCGAAAAAGGAAATCGTCAGGTTCAACTGCATATCCCCGTCAATCATCAATACCTTTTTCCCTGCCATAGCCAAAGCGCAGCCAACGTTCGAACAGGTCGTCGTCTTCCCGCTGCCGCCCTTGTTGTTTGCAAATGCAATTACGATTGTCTTACTCATATTCTTTTCCCTTATTTTATAATAACCAAGTCTGCAAATCTTGCGTTTGCTTGTTTTTCACTTCTGGTTTCTTTACGGGCTTTTTCGGCTTTTTCTTGGGCATATCCTCTTGCAAATACGCTGCAAGTTCAGGAATCCCTTCCCCCGTAATCGAACTGACGGCAAAAATCTTCTTACAGCCCGCCAATTTCAACCAGTTCCTTACCCGTTCCACCTTGGCGTCGGGCTTGTCGATACCCGTAATAATCCCGATTGCCTCGCGGTTTACCATGCTGGTAAGACAAGGCGAAAAAATCGAATAGGGCTCGTTCGCCGAAAGCACCAAACCCACGACGTCCGCCTCGTAGGCGTACAGCGCCAAAGCCCCGCTCGTTTCTCTGCGCTCGGTGTATTCTCCCGGGGTGTCGATAACGGTATCCAAATAATTGACGTACTGCGTTTTATAATATTTGATTTCTTCCCCGCGCAAAGCCTGCGTTAGAGTGGTCTTCCCTGCGGCGACTCTGCCAAAAAGCATAATCTTTTTCATGGTATTAGGTCTTCGTTAATTCGCAGCAAATATACCCGAGTTTTTGAATGAAATAGTCCCGAATTGCCACGAACGCCGCCTCTACGGAAGATACCGAGCCCGTGATAATGAGCGTGCCCGTGAATCTGTCTACGAAGCCGATTTCCGCACCCGAAGCCTTCATTGCGATATCTGCCGCAATCACCGCGCTTTCGTAAGGAATGACCGTCAAAACGCCGATGGCGCTTCTGGTATAGTCGGTCTGCGGGTCTAACCCAAGCTTGGCATACAACGTTTCCCCGGGATTTGCGATGATATGGCAAAGGGTGATTTGTTTCCCCGGGACGAATTCTTGGATAATTCTGGGGGGGATGTTATTTTCAATAGGCATAGCGTATTGCCTCCTTATATTTTCTTAATGAGCAAGCCGAGCTTGCAGGCAGTCTTATCTATCACTCCGCCGTACTACGATGTTACCTGTCGGTTTCACGGGGCGGGTTAGATACGAGCAAGACAAGGAGAAACGAGTACCCCGACGGGAGTTTACTGTGCGTAAACGAGCGAGGGGCACGGAGCTTCGACGAAGTATTGCGACGTAGATAAGCCGTCCCTTTTTACCCGCCGATTTGGCATTTCAACCCACTCTCCTCCGCCACCGAAAGAAGATAGGACATCTTTTCGGGTTCGGGGGGCAAGATTTCTTTTAACGAATACGCTCTGCCAAGTCCGTCGTATTTGTCCTGACCTAAACGGTGATAGGGAAGCAGGTGATGCTCTTTCACCCCTGGCAGGGTCGCGGCGAATTTAGAAATTGCGCGAATCTCTTCTGCCGTATCGTTAAAGCCGGGCACTACGGGGGTACGGATAATCAGCTCTACGCCGCTTTGGGCAAGCGCTTTGGCGTTTTCCAAAATCCGCTCGTTAGAAGCGCCCGTGTATTCTTTGTGTTTTGCCGCGTCCATATGCTTGATATCCATTAGATACAAGTCGAGATACGGCAAGATTTTTTGTATACTTTCAAATGGCGCGTTTGCCGTGGATTCGACCGCCGTATGCAAGCCGTTTTGTTTGCAGGCGCGAAGTAAATCTCTCGCAAAGTCAGGCTGCCCTAAAATTTCGCCGCCCGAAAGGGTTATCCCGCCGCCGCTTCTGCGGTAATACGGCTCGTCTGCAAGGATTTCGGGTAAAATCTCCTCTACCGTTACGTCCCTGCCCACGATTTTTTCCTTGCCTTTCTCCATCATCGTTTCGATTTCGTAAGACTGCGATTCGGGATTACAGCACCAAGCGCAACGCATAAAGCAGCCCTTAAAAAAGACAATGGTACGGATTCCCGGTCCGTCGTGGATCGAGAATCGTTGAATATTGAATATTCTGCCTTTTGTGCTGTAAAAATCCATAATAAATCCTTGTGAATTCGGAATTCGGAATTCGGAATTCGGAATTGTGGAGTTATTTAAAACTACCGAGTAGTTACACGAAACTGTGGAGAAGGGTTGCAGATTGAAACAAAACACGCGGTTCTGCCCGACAGGCGCGTACAAATAGTACGTAACCGAACAGCAACGCCGTATTGCGACGTATATAAGCCGTTTCTTACTTAAAAGCCTTGTTCCGTACGATTGATAATATCATCCTGCAACGATCGGGACAGGGTCGTGAACAACGCGCTGTACCCTGCAACGCGGACAACCAACGTCTTGTATTTTTCGGGGTTCTTCTGTGCGTCCAAAAGCGTTTCTCTCGTGATAACGTTGAACTGCATGTGCATACCCTTTTGGTCGAAATAGGAACGGATAAGCGCCGAGAACTTCGTCAAGCCCGACATTCCCGCAAGCGCCGAGGGGTGGAATTTTTGGTTCAACAGCGTCCCGTTGCTGGCTACGCCTTGCTCCAATTTAGACACCGAATTCGCCGTTGCCGTAGGGCCTTTCACGTCTCTGCCCGAAGCAGGACCGATACCGTCCGCAATCGGGGTAAACGCAAGACGCCCGTCGGGGGTTGCGCCCGTCTGTTCGCCCAAAGGTACGTTTGCCGATACGGGATACAAGCCCGCTTGGAACATACCCCCTCTGGGGTTTTTGTATTTTTCTACCTCTTTCGTGTACGTGTTGCCGACTTCCCGCGCGAACATATCCGCCTCGTAAATATCGTTGCCGTACTTGGGACAGGTTTCGTCGATAAGACGCTTAATTTCCTGATATCTTGCTTTTTTATTAGGTTCGATTGCCGAGGCCGTCGTTACTTCCTCGTAGATCGTTTTAATCACGCTTTCGTTGACTTCTAAGCCCTGCTCGGCAAGCGAACAAGCTACTTCGCTCGTAACTCGCTCTGCCGCCTTACCCGTAAACCCGTAACCGAAGTTTGCGTTCATAGCATCGCGAAGCTCGGTCATCGTTACCTTTCTTTCCTCGAAAACGAGTTGTTTAATCGCTAACAAACCGTCGGCGTTATTTGCAATCCCAAAGCCCTGCGGACCCGTGAAATTGTAAATTGCGCCGCCCTCTTGCAAGGATTTGCCGCGTCCGATACAATCGTCTACCATACAGGATTGGAAGGGCAACGGACAACGGGTTGCGTGCGCCATATCGATCGCGTTGTTCGCGTTGACGAGCAGTTTGATGAAATAGCTCTGCTGCGTTTTATACGCTTCGAAAACCTCTTCGAAGGTCTGCATTTGTGCTACGTCCCCCGTTTCGGGTCCGATTTGCACACCCTTATCCATCCCGTTCGAGAACACGAGTTCTAAAGGACGGAGCATATTGAAGCACGCCGCGTCGTGCCAACCGTCCGTCTTCGAGCCTTTTTGCGGCTCTACGCAACCGATAATACAGTAATCGCGCGCGTCTTCCAAGGTAAGCCCTCTCGCCATAATCGAGGGGATAATTACTTCGTCGTTATAATATGCAGGCAAGCCCGTACCCAAGCGGGTAAGCGCCGCCGCCTTAATCATAAAGTCCTGCGGAGTTCCGTTCCAAACGCGGACGGAGATCGAGGGTTGAGGAAGGGGCACGTGCATTGCCGCTTCCAAACACATATACGAAAGGTCGTTCGTTGCGTCCATGCCGTGAACGTTCTGCCCGCCCACGATCAAGTTTTGGAACATACCGTACCCTGCAAACCCTTCTGCCGAAGCCGCATCGCGCACCTTATTGATATCGTTGAGTTTGACCCAGATACAGTCGATAAGCTCCTGCGCCTGCTCTATCGTCAGTTTCCCCTCGTCGATATCCTTTTTATAGAAGGGATACATGTATTGGTCGAATCTACCAGGAGAAATCGAATGTCCGCTCGATTCGATTTGCAACAAAAGCTGTACAAACCAGAAAGACTGGCAAGCTTCGTGGAAATCTCTTGCGGGGAATTCGGGAACCCGTTTACAGTTGCACGCAATCTTTTCAAGCTCTGCCTTGCGTTCGGGATTTTTTTCCTGCAACGCCAATTCTTTGGCAAGTTTTGCGTATCTTCTTGCATATTCGACAACCGCTTCGCACGATTCGATAACCGCGCAAAGGAAATTGCTTCTTTGTACGTATTCGGGATCGGCAACGTCCAATTTGTTCAGCGCCGCCTGCGCCTCCGCCATGATCCCGCGATAACCCTTTTTTAAGACCTTTTCATAATTAACGTTTACGTGCCCGATACCGTTGTAGAAATAGTTACCGGGAGTAAACATACCGTGCGTTACGAACGCTTCGTACGCCTCGGGCGCCATATTCGCCTTCGCAAGGTCGCTATTCGTCTTCCCTTTCCAGTAAGGGTACGCCGCGCGAAGCTCTGCCTTCGTCTTTTCGCTTATATAGAAGGGGTCCGCGCTACGGGTTTCCACCGTATCGAATTCCGCTTCCAACCATTCGTACGAATATTCGGGGAACACTTGACAACCACGGGGCGCAATCGTAGCGCTACCGACGATCAATTCCCCGTCGCGGATTACGATGGGAAGGTTACGCAAAATATGCGCAAACGCCGCGCTTCTACGCTTGATGATAGGCAGATCGTCGGTCTGCTTATAGCTTTCGGTTACGAGCAACCCACGCGCAGATTCAATCTCCGGCATTTTTGCGTATAAATCGTTTATTAATTTTTCAATTCTTGCACTTTTTTCAATGACGAATTTGATATTTTCCATAACAAACACCTATCAAAGCTGATTCCAAAGCCCTTCGTGCGGAGCGGCAATAACCGCCTCGGAAGAGAGCTGCCCCGTCTGTTTTGCATAATTCGACGCCGCTTCCACAGCCGCCGTAACGTCGCCGACCTCGCCCGTAATCATAACGACGCCCTTGCCGCCCATACCGCGGGAAACGCGCAAATCGAAAATTTCTACGCGCGCCGTCTTTACCGCAATATCCGCCGCTTTAATCGTCGTTGCCGCCGAGAAGGTTTCTACCAAGCCGAGCGAGCCTTTCTTTTCCGTCTTCTGCGTCCCAAATAACGCCTGAATCACCTGTTCGTCAATTCTGCCCATCACGGACGAATCGATAACGTACGAATCGAATTTCGAAAGCACGTGGCTAACCGCTGCCGTAACGTTGGAAATCGAACCCGTCAATACGATTTCGTATTTTCCAGGGCACGCAGGATGTGCGGAAACCACTTCAACGCCTGCGCTTTTAAGTGCCGCGTCCATCGCTTCCACACCTTTGGGAATACTCTTTAATTCTAAAACACCAATCGATTTAAACATTATCTATCTACCTTGTCTATGACAATTTTTACCCCGTCGAACAGGGTTACTCTCCCGCTAATCGTCGCGTATTGCGGTAAGGACAAACCCTCTGCCGCCTCCGCGATTTTATCGCCTACGTTTACGAAATCCCCGTCCGAAACGCACGCTACGCTCGGCGCACCGATGTGTTGGCGAAGATAAATTTCTACTCTGACAAAATCCGTCTGTCTTCCGACGTATTTTGCTACTTTATCAAATTTTGCAATCCCCAAAACGCTTGCCCAACGCTCGGAGGGTACCATGCGGTATTCCCGTTCAGGCATAGGCTCTACGTCCTCTTTGGCAACGTAGCGCATCTTGTTCTTTGCCAAAAGCGCCTTGTATTCGTTGATGACCGCGCGAGGGGAAATCCCTTGGCAGCAAGCGAGTGTTTCGCAAATCCCGCAACCGCAGCAAAGGTTTGCCGTCAGTACCATTTGCGGTAGAATTTCCGCTACGCCTTTTGCGGTACGTACCATTTTATGCGGTTCTAACGGATACCCCAAAAGCGCCCTTGGACACATATCCGTACAGCGGGTACATTGACAACACGCCGTTTCCGCGCGAGCGATCGATTTTTCACCGTCAAGGAACTTGCTTTCTATTGCAGGTACGTTTTGCGGTAAAATCAACAATCCTTTGGTCGTTTTCGTTACGACCGCACTTTCAGGGTCTATTACTTTACCCATCGAAGGTCCGCCGTCCAAAACGACGTGTCCTTCCGGGAGTATAATCGAATTTTTCTCAAAAAGCGAAGCAACCGAAACGCCAATCGGGACTTTTACCACGATGGCTTCGGGGATATCCCCCGCGATCGTTACCCACTTTTCCGTTAATGCCGCAGACCTTTTAACCGCCTGCGCAACGTTGTACAGCGTTTCGACGTTATATACGATAACGCCCGCCGTAATAGGCAGATTTCCAGGTTTGACCACCCTGCCCGTCGCTTGATAAATCAAGCTGATTTCGTCCCCCATCGGATATACGTCGGGCAAAACTTTGAGGATAATATTTCCCGCAAGTTTCGTCCCGTCCGTAAGACGGAGGCGTTTTGCCGTATGGTCTTTTACGCACAGCAAAGCACGGGGTATTTTCGCATAGTCCAAAACCGCCGCAATCCCCGCAAGCACCATAGGCATTTCTTTTTGAAGAAGCACGAGGTCGGTATACAGCAAAGGCTCGCATTCCGCGCCGTTGACAACCAGCGTATCTGCGCCGTCCGCCAATTTGGCATAGGAAGGAAACCCTGCGCCGCCACCGCCGACGATTCCAGCTTCTCTCATAATTTCTTTCAAGTTCATAATCTTATTATTGCTATTCTTTAAAACTACCGAGCATCTACACGAAGTTGGGTGGAAGGGTTGCAGATTATAACAAAACACGGAAGCTTCGCCGATGCGACTTTACTAGCCGTAAACGAGCGAGGCGAATGCCGTTTTTGTTTTAAGATGCGCCCTTATACACGACTTCTTAGTCGACGATACCGACGATTACAGCATCACACGGCGCACACGTATTGTGCAACGCAAGACGAGCGGACGAACCGGTCGTGATGAGTACCGTTTCCCCGATACCTGCACCGACGCTGTCTACGGCGACGAGGTATTTCCCCGTCAATTCGCCGTTTTCCATAATCTCTACTTCCATAAATTTCGAGCCGACAAGCGCATCCTGTTTTCTCGTGGAAACGATGTTGCCTCTGATAATTCCTCTTAACATATTCTTACTCCTTCACAACCTTGACCTTTGCGCCGTTACCAATACCGACTGCGTTCGCATCGTCCGTATCGATATGCATTTCCAAACGGAAATCGGGGCTAACGCGTACCTGTACGTCGTACCAACGGGTACGGCGTTTTCCAAGGACGTCCACCGTTACCGTATCGCCGTCCTTCACCCCAAACGCTACGCCGTCCGACGGCGACATGTGGATATGTCGGTTGGCTACGATACAGCCCTCTTTTAATTGCACTACGCCCTTAGGGCCAACAATCGTTACAGGCGCCGAGCCTGCAATATTGCCCGATTCGCGTACGGGAGGCTTTACCTTTAATACGTACGAATCGGTTACGGAAATTTCCACCTGCGATTTGCTTCTAAGCGGTCCTAATACGCGCACGTTTTCAATCGGACGCATTGCAGGTCCAATCAACGTCAACGTTTCCTTACAAGCATACTGTCCCGGTTGCGACAAGTCTTTTAAGGGCGTCAACTCGTACCCTGCGCCGAACAACGTTTCCATGTCCGCTTTCGTAAGATGAATATGTCTGTTGGATACGCCCACGGGCACTTCGTTGCCCGAAGCTACGGGCGCAACGTCGCCCATATCCGACAATACTTTTTTTACCAATTCCGCAATCTGCGCGCTAGAAAATTCCATTATAATACCTTCCGATTTTTAGTTTTGGGGGAAATTGAATTGAAAAACTCCCGTACCGCCCCTCTCAGTCGCCCGAAACGGGCGGTACGGTTTTCCTGCCTTTTCAAAAAATAATTATTTGATAGCGGGAAGAAGCTTTTCAACGTCTGCGTGGGGTCTGGGGATAACGTGCGTAGCGATAACTTCGCCAAGTGCCGTAGCTGCTGCCGTACCAGCTTCTACTGCAGCCTTTACTGCGCCAACGTCGCCACGAACCATAACGCTTACCAAACCGCTACCGATCTTTTCGCTGCCGATCAAAACGACGTTTGCCGCCTTAACCATTGCATCTGCTGCTTCGATTGCTGCTACGAGACCTCTGGTTTCAACCATACCTAATGCTTCCATTGTTAAATCCTCCTAAGATTTATTTTTTTTCTTTTTTCTTTTTTTAAGGCAGAGCCTTTTTTTTGTTTGTTTAGCCCGTCGTTAAAAATCTCATAACGTCGGGATGGGGGCGTGCGATAACCTCACACACCTTTACGTTACCGACTTCCGCCGCTGCCGCCGCGCCTGCTTCCAACGCCGCTTTCACTGCGGAAACTTCACCTTCGACGACAATGGTTACCATTCTGCCGCCAAGCCGCTTTTCTACGTGTATCAGCCGTACGTCGGCTGCCTTTACCATAGCGTCAAGCCCGGTGATTGCGGCAACCATAGCCTGTACTTCGAGTAACGCTATTGCTTTCATTGAAGTTTCTCCTTTTCGTTGCTGTTCTTTAAAAATGGGAAGAAGGGTTGCAGGTTCGCGCAAAACTCGGGTTCTGCCCGACAGGCGCGTAC